>JAADJB010000052.1 GCA_013151035.1 Gammaproteobacteria bacterium | reverse complement strand
TTTAGAATTTCCGCGACCTGATGAATGTACGGTAAGTCGTTTTGTTCGAGCCATGCAACCTAAACGATTTGAAGAAGGCGATAACCTTCTTTCAGTAGAAATTGAGGAGGAAGCTTTATGAGTTGGATGGCGAAATTATATGAAACTTATGAGGCTGGTGTGAAACTTGATTTAGCGGAGTCAGATCAGCTCATGCCAATTAGCCACACTCTGCAAAATGCACATATAAAAATTACTATTGATGGCGAAGGAAATTTTAAACGAGCTGAGGTATTGGAGAAAACACAAATAGTATTACCTGCAACAGAAAAATCTGCTGGCAGAAGCAGCGGTGAAGCCCCTCATCCACTGGCAGATAAAATTCAGTATGTTGCTAAAGACTACCTTGATTATGGTGGCAAAAAAAAAGGCTATTTTAATGGTTATTTAAAGGCGCTTGATAGCTGGTGTAATTCAGAATATTCCCACCCTAAAGCTAAGCTGGTAAAAAAATACGTTGAAAAAGGAAAGGTAGTAAAAGATTTAGTTGAAAGTAAAATTCTTTTTCTGGATGAACATAGCTCATTGCTATTGTCATGGCCGAAAGATAATGAGAATGACGCGCCCAAAATATTTAAAGTCTTACCTAAAGAAAAAGGAAAACTTGATCAGGGGAATGCATTAGTTTGCTGGAGTGTAGAGATTCAGAATGATCCATCTGGTGACACATGGAAGGATAATGAGTTGCAAAAAGCTTGGGTAAACTATGAATTAGCTAATAGTGATCAAACAGGACTTTGTTACATTACAGGTAAAGAAGTGCCTTTAGCAGTTAACCACCCAACCAAGCTTCGCCATACAGGAGATAAGGCTAAGCTTATTTCATCAAATGATATGTCTGGTTTTACATTCAGGGGACGTTTTGCTGATAGTAAAAATAGTATAGAAAAAAATGGTGCGCAGTCAGTTGGAGTTTCTTTCGATGTAACACAAAAAGCACATAATGCTTTACGCTGGTTAATTTCACGTCAGGGGTTTCGAAATGGCGATCAAGCGATTATTGTATGGGCAGTATCAGGAAATGAAATACCTCAGCCAATGGAGAGTACCTGGGATTTTCTGGGTAAAGAACCACAAGAAATATCTGCCCCATTATTAACAGAAGAAAATCAGATAGACCATACAATTGATATAGGCCAGTCATTCGCCAAAACATTAGGTAAATATATGGCAGGTTATCAAGCTAAGTTAAAAGCAACAGATAACATCATTATAATGGGGCTGGATTCTGCAACACCCGGTCGCATGGCGGTGACTTACTATCAGGAGTTATTTCCTGAAGAATATATTAAGCGTATTTCACAATGGCACCACGACTTTTCCTGGTATCAACGTCATAAGATTGAAGAAGATGTTGGCAATAAAAAACCTGTATCGAAGACGATTTGGCCAATTAGCGCGCCATCTCCCCGCTCAATCTGGGAAGCTATATACGGAAGTAAGTTAAACGATTCACTTAAAAAAAATACGGTAGAACGAATCTTGCCCTGCATTGTTGAGGGCCGCTCCTTTCCCCGTGATCTGGTTGATAAAGTAGTACGACAAGCCTGTAATCGCAGTGCTTATAAATTTAAGGAGCAATGGCTATGGGAAAAAAACCTAGGTATTGCATGTGCTTTGTATAAAGGCTATTGCAAGCGTAACCAAAAACAAGAAAAGGAATATATTATGGGGTTAGAACAAGATAATAATTCACGAGATTATTTATATGGCCGTTTGTTAGCGATAGCTGAACGACTGGAAGATATGTCGTTATATGTAGCAGGTGAAAAACGCACTACTACGGCTGCACGTTTAATGCAACGATTTGCAGATCGACCAGCATCCACCTGGCGTAATATTGAGCTGGCATTACAGCCATATATTCAACGTCTAAAAAATAATCGCGCTGGTTTTTTGCACAATAATCAAATACTTATGGACGATGTTATGAATAAGTTTATTGATGGAGAGTTTGTGAATGATAAGCCTTTAAGTGGTGAGTTTTTATTGGCATATCACAGCCAACGAAAATGGTTGCGTGATTATAAACTTGAAAAAGGAAAGTGGGTATTAAAAAATTCTGCAGAAAATAATGAAATAGAAAATATAGGAGATGAAGAATGAGCTTACAAAATAAAATAGATTTTGCCCTAATCTTTAGTGTTAAAAATGCCAACCCAAATGGTGATCCATTAAATGGCAATCGACCACGCACCGATTATGAAGGCTACGGTGAAATAACTGATGTTTGTATCAAACGAAAGATTCGAGACCGATTGCAAGGTAACGGTGAAAGCATCTTTGTACAGTCGGATGAAAAGAAAACTGATGGTATGCCCAGTTTAAAAATTCGTGCGGAATCAGACGAGTATGGCTTAGGTAAAGATGCATTTAATGTTAAAAAAACAACCCCTGAAGAAACTGCACGGCTAGCTAGTGAAAAATGGATTGATGTGCGTAGCTTTGGACAGTTATTTGCTTTCAAGAATGATGCTAAAGATGGTGTTTCTATACCAATTCGTGGCCCAGTTTCAATTCAATCAGCTTTTAGTGTTGAACCAGTCAGTATCACCAGTACGCAAATTACTAAAAGTGTAAGTGGTGAAGGTGACGGAACTAAAAAAGGCTCAGATACAATGGGCATGAAACATCGAGTTGATAAAGCTGTTTATGTGGTTTTTGGTGGTATGAGTCCGCAATTAGCCGAACGAACAGGCTTTAGTGATGGAGATGCGGATACAATCAAACAGGTTTTGCCAAAACTTTTTGAAGGTGATGAATCATCCGCTCGACCAGCGGGTAGTATGTCTGTTAAAAAGCTAATCTGGTGGAAGCATAGCAATAAATCAGGGCAATACTCATCAGCAAAAGTTCATCGGACACTATCAGTGAATGCGGATGGAAGCTATACACTTAATAAACTGGACGGCCTTAAACCTGAAGAAATTGACGGTTTCTGATCTAATGCCAACTCAGCCCAACACCCAATTCATCATCTACCAAACCGAAGACGGCCACACAAAACTGGATGTGCGGTTTCAGGATGAAAATGTATGGTTAACACAAAACCATATGGCTGAGCTGTTTCAAACATCCAACGATAATATCAGCCTGCACCTGAAAAACATTTTTGCGGATGGTGAATTGACTGAAATAGCAACTACCGAGGATTTCTCGGTAGTTCGCCAAGAAGGTTCACGACAGGTTAAGCGTCAACTCAAACATTATAATCTGGATGCTATTATTTCAGTGGGCTATCGAGTGCAAAGCCTTACCGCCACCCGCTTCCGCCAATGGGCTACCACCCAATTACGCGAATACATAGTCAAAGGCTTTCTTCTGGATGATGAGCGCCTGAAAAATCCGGATCAACCTTTTGATTACTTTGATGAACTTCTGCGGCGTATTCAGGATATTCGCACCTCAGAAAAGCGTTTTTATCAGAAAATCACAGATATTTATGCCACCAGTGTGGATTACGACCCGACACAACAGTTAAGTATCAACTTCTTCAAAACCGTACAAAACAAATTGCATTGGGCAATAACGGGCAATACCGCAGCTGAAATTATCCAGCATAGGGCCGATAGTAATCAACCCAATATGGGCTTAACAAACTGGCGCGGAGATAAACCCCGTAAACAGGATGTCGCCATTGCCAAAAACTATCTGAATGAAAATGAGCTGTTAGCACTTAATAATCTGGTTGAACAATATCTTGTATTTGCAGAGGGGCAAGCCATACGCCGTATTCCTATGCATATGCAGAACTGGATAAAAAAACTGGATGGCTTTCTGGCGTTGAATGACCGTAATATCCTTGATCATGCAGGTAAAATATCTCATGAGGTGGCGATGCAACTGGCCAGTGATGAATATAAAAAATTCAATACACAGTGTTTGCAAATAGAGGCGAAACAGGCGGACAAAAAGGATTTTGACACCTTGGCTAATAAAATTTCTGAGCAGGGTAAAAGTCAAAAAAATGAGTAGTGAGGTACACTCTGTTATGAAATGCGACAGTATTATATTTAGTGGTCACGCAATTACACGAATGTTTGATCGTGGCTTGAGTAAAGCTGATGTAATAAGCACAATTCACAGTGGTGAGATTATCTTTGATTATCCAGATGATGAACCCTATCCTAGTAAATTACTGTTAGGAATGGCGAGGAATATTCCGGTTCATGTAGTGGTAGCACATGATAAAAAGGACTATGCTTGTTATGTGATTACTGCATATATACCATCATCTAAACTTTGGCATATTGGTTTCAAAACGAGGAAACAGCAATGAAATGCGTTATTTGTAAATTAGGTGAAACTCATGCGGGGCGGGCAACCGTCACCCTGCATCGAGGCCAGTCTACTATTATCATTAAGGATGTACCGGCGCAGATTTGTGAAAACTGTGGTGAATACTACCTTTCTGATGAAATCAGTGATCAGGTTATGGCTTTGGCAGAAAATGCAGTGCTGCATAATGCAGAAGTTGAAATTCTTCGTTTTGCCGCATAAGTTATTTATTAACTATCAATGGATGACACTGATTACCTGATCTTCATTTCTGCCCTGCAACACTACGCCTATTGCCCTCGCCAGTTTGCTCTGATACATCTCGAACAGGTGTGGGCTGAAAATTTTTTTACTGCCCATGGCAATTTATTACACGAGCGTGTGGACAGTTATGAATCAGAGCAGCGCGGTAATGTGCGCTATGAACGAAGTGTGGCGGTTAAATCTCAACAATTAGGCCTGACTGGCAAACTTGATCTACTGGAGATAGAGGGTAAGCCCGCTACTAAATACTTTCCTGTGGAATACAAACGTGGCAAGCCCAAGAAAGAAGACTGGGACAAAATTCAACTTTGCGCTCAGGCGTTATGCCTTGAGGAAATGCGTGATATTAAAATTGAAGAAGGAGCGATGTGGTATTGGCAGGTGAGAAAACGTGAACCGGTAGTGTTTGATGATGCATTGCGGGCAGTAACATTTGCCGCGATTAAAGGGGCACATCATCTGCTGGCTTCCGGCATTACGCCTTTGCCGACGGATATTAAAAATCGTTGCAAAGCCTGCTCATTAATGGATTTATGTGAGCCGGATGCTTTTCGGAGTGATCATTCGGCAAACTATATAAAGGAGCTGTTTGCAGAAACAACAGGGAGTAAAATAAATGAAAACTGATATGGCATTATTTGAGGATTATGAAATTCGCCGTGTGTATGATGAAGAGTCTGAAACTTGGTGGTTTAGTGTGATAGATATTGTGCAGGTATTAACCCAGCAGGCGGATTATCAGACTGCTCGTAAGTACTGGAATAAGCTGAAACAGCGACTTGGCAGTGAAGGAAGTCAACTGGTGACAGATTGTCACCGGTTGAAAATGACAGCAACTGATGGAAAACAACGACTTACCGATGTTGCTACAGCAGAGACTTTGCTACGTCTGGTGCAGTCTGTACCCAGCCCCAAAGCAGAACCCATCAAACTATGGTTAGCCAAAGTAGGCTATGAACGAATGCAGGAAATGGCCGACCCGGCCATGTCGCTAAACCGGGCCAGAGAAACCTGGCAAAAACATGGTCGAAGTGAAAAATGGATTCAGCAGCGCATGACAGGACAGGAAAGCCGCAATAAACTCACTGATTACTGGAGCAACCACGACATCAAGCAAGGTGAAGAATTCGCCATTCTCACCAATATCATCCATCAGGAATGGGCAGATGTAGGCATAAAGGATCACAAGAAACTGAAAGCCCTTAAAAAGTCATGAAAAAACTACTCAATACCCTCTATATCACTCGCCAGGAAAGTTACCTACATAAAGAACGTGAAACCATTGTCATCAAACAGGGTAAAGAAAAACTAGGGCAGTTCCCTGCCATTAGTATTGGAAACATTCTTTGCTTTGGCCAGATATCAGTATCCCCTTTCCTTATGGGTTTTTGTGGTGAACAGGGAATTGGACTTGCCTTTTATACAGAATACGGAAAGTTCCTGGCGCGTGTACAAGGAAAACAAAGCGGCAATGTATTATTACGACGTGCCCAGTACCGATGGGCTGATCATGAAGACAAATCGATCAGCATTGCACGTTTAATGGTTGCAGCAAAAATCGCCAATGGTCGCTCAGTGCTTATGCGGGAGATTCGCAATCATGGAGAAAACGCAAGGTTAAGTGAAGCCGTTTCAAAATTAGCAGTGAGTTTACGACGAGCACAACAGGCACAAACAGTCAGTGAGGCTATGGGTATAGAAGGCGATGCCGCCAGCACCTATTTTGGCATATTCAATGAACTATTACGTGGCAGTGGTTTTGTGTTTAATGGCAGGGTGCGCCGTCCACCCACTGACCCGGTAAATGCACTACTATCATATGTATATACTCTCATTACACATGAATGTTCCTCCGCATTACAAGGTGTCGGCCTTGATCCCTATGTTGGTTTTTTACATCAGGATCGTCCTGGTCGTGTTAGCCTGGCACTGGATTTACTGGAAGAATTTCGCGCCCCCTGGGGGGATCGTTTTGTCCTAACATTAATCAACCGCCGACAAATTCAGGCAAATGACTTTATCACCGAGGCTAGTGGTGCAATACGGCTAAAGGATGACGCTAGAAAAACCTTATTAACGACCTGGCAGGAACGAAAACAGGTTGAAATCATGCATCCTTATCTTGAAGAAAAGATACCTATGGGCTTATTACCCCATTGTCAGGCTATGTTATTAGCCCGTCATATACGGGGGGACACTGAATATTACCCACCCTATTTGGTGAAATAACTATGCTGGTACTCATAACCTATGATGTTAGTGTTATCGCAGAAGGTGGTACAAGACGATTGCGAAGAATTTCAAAAACCTGCCTGGATTATGGTATGCGTGTACAAAACTCTGTATTTGAATGTGAAGTAACCCCGGCACAATTTGTTACACTGAAAAATGAATTAATGGATATTTTTGACCCTAAAGAAGATAGCCTCAGGTTTTATATGCTTGGCAAAAAAGGACGGCAAAAAGTAGAACATATTGGAGCCAAGCCTACAACCGATCCTGATAATGATGCCTTGATTATTTAATCGCTAACCGTTTGCTCTCATTCATATACCTATACATTAGCGCACAAATAACCCTATGATTTCACATAATATAATTACAAATCATATTATGTGATTGCTCTTTAACAAATTAATTAACAAGGTTAGCGGAATAATTCCTGTTGGTCTTTTTATATCAGTCAGTTAGACTTGAGCGGTCGCGCCCCGTGTGGGCGCGTGGATTGAAACGATGAAAGAAGCCGAGTCCGAACGGTTGCTTGCCGTCGCGCCCCGTGTGGGCGCGTGGATTGAAACACTTTGAGCTGGTTGAATAATATGCCTGAGCAATTAGTCGCGCCCCGTGTGGGCGCGTGGATTGAAACCCCGCAAATTCTACAGTTATCCATAATTCAACCCGTCGCGCCCCGTGTGGGCGCGTGGATTGAAACCCCATGATGATCAACGCTGGGCCGCTGGCCTGTTGTCGCGCCCCGTGTGGGCGCGTGGATTGAAACCTGCCCAACCGCAAACGACATCCTTGATTGGTGCTGTCGCGCCCCGTGTGGGCGCGTGGATTGAAACCGGCCTGGTGCGCTGCGTGGCCGTTACGCGCTGCCGTCGCGCCCCGTGTGGGCGCGTGGATTGAAACCTGAAATATAACGTCTGAAATAACGCCCCGGCTTTTTGCGGTCGCCGTTTATTGATTTGTTATAAGTGCTCTTCTTTGTGATGCCATACCCGTAGGATATATATTTGTTTTGCGTAAATTAAATAACGAGCGATATAATTACCAATAATTAAGTCCCGTATCATTTCAGGATCAGGTGCTTGCACTACCTCAACACCGAGGTAAGGGAATGTTTTTAATTGAGAGATTCCTTTACGTATTGATTTCGCAATTTTTTCAGCAGCCTCTGGATTTTTTGTTGCTATAAATTCTCTCACGCGTATTAAGTCACCTATTGCTTCACGAGAGTATGATATCTTCATACTTTAGGCGGTTTTATTTCGTTATCTTTGCCCCAGCTCTCTAGCCACTCATTGACATCTTGTTCTACAACAACCCTATTTGATTTTACCGAATCCAATGCTTCTAGTGTTTCGACCCACTTTTTATCTTCGAGGGATTTGCGCGCAATAAACTCCTTAATCGCTTGATTTATAAGGTAATTTTTGCTTCTATCAAGCTTGTTTGCCAATTTCTCCAATGGGGTTTCTATTTCTGATTGAAGTCTGACACTTGTTACGCCCATGACGATACCTATGCATATAATTACTATGTAATACATTGTAGGCTCATGCGGGATATATTGCAAAAATTTTGCGCTTTTAAGCTTATAACAGCAAGATAATTGAAACAGTTAGGATTGGTGCGTAATGCGCACCCTACCGTGTGAGATAAAAGTTACCGTTTTTGACCATGATTGCGTCCCATCAAACCAGTTGCAGACGTAGTATCCCTTCCATCTTTTCTGCGGTCTCGGATTTTCCGGTACGACTGTCACCCACCAGGGCAACTGTAATACTCACTTCATCCGGCTTATTACCCATGCGGCTGCGTTTTTCAACGGCTAGATCCTTAATTAAATGAATCAGATCCTCAGCCAGGCGCACGGGGCCTTCCTGCTCGACATTGTCGCGATCATTAAATCCGCAACGGGTTAAGTCTTCGTCACTGTTACCTTCGTAGACACCCGCCATTAGTTGGCTATGTGCGACACCCACCTTGAGTTCATCCCGGTTGATAAGGATATTCATATCACCGATAAAACCCTTTTCATTCTCGGAGAATTTATCAAACAGTAATGGATGTAGAACCGTGCCGTCATTATCCTTCAATAAAGGGAAGGGGTTGGCCCAATAACTGCTTTCCTTGGCTCCACGATGGGTCTGGGTAGAACCGGCGGCAACACGTTCACCAAGACGGAAGTGCTCCAGGGCTGTTTCAATATGCATATCAGACTGAACTGCAGATTCACCCGGTTCAATCAGGCTGAAATTATTCATATATAACAACACATCCAGCGGATCATCACGAAACAGTTCATCAACATCGGCAACCGGTACAATCTGTCGGGCATTGGAGCCGGTGTCCTTGTTATAACCCACCTCACGACCTGCCATCTGCATCTTCGCCTCATCACTAAAGCCATCCAGACAGGCAAAGGCTCCGGTCTCTGTGCCGGTAAATATAGGGCGCGTAACTTTGTCCTTGCCTTTAATCAGACTAATCTTACCCATGTCATCAGCCTTGATTAACATCTCGGCAATATAGTATTCATCCTGCTCATTAAAACGCACGATATAGCGGGTACAACCACAGTGTAGTGGTAAACCACCATCCTGAATCGCCAGTACGTTATGTAAGGTAAGAATCGGCTTCTTGCAATAACCAAAATACTTCAGCTCATCAATATCAGGCACTACACCAATAAGCAGTTCATTTTCTTTATCAAAGTAATAACCCAAATCCGTTAAATCTGAATCAGGCATACCAAAGAAGAAGATGCCGTCGGCCTTACGTTGGTTGATCAGATCGGTCATCTGGGCAAATGGGAACAGATTTAATAACCCCGGTTCCATCTCAATACAACCGCGTGATTTATGGATAAAGGTAACAATCAGTGAATCACCCACCTGTAAGGGCACGGATACCCAGTCATCGGCATTAATCTTCGACTGATCCAAAGGATTATGATCCAGTTCATAAAAGGGTTTTGCGCGTTTATTTGAAGGCGTGGAATAATCGACACCGGTCTTCATATCGGCGGCAATCGTCAATGGAATATGCGCCAACAGGGCATAATCAGCGGGATAATTAAAATAATGCCCGGATATCTCTCCAGCCGTCACATTCGGTGAGGCATCCATCCCTGGGGTACGACGAACACCCTGTTCAAGACCGACCTTGTTAAGCAGGTCACGGCGGGTCTCAATAATCAGATCATCAACAATCTGTGCCTTGGCGGAGACCTTGTTCTTTACTGTCTCCGGTGTTTCCGAGCCGGTTGAGATCACATCATTTTGCAGACGAATCAGACGCGTGTAACCCTTGCCTCGATAATGATGAAAGCCACCATCAATAAAACGCACCAGTTCCCGGGCATGTTCTTCCTGTTGCCGGCTTTCAAAACGATCTGATTTAAGAATCTTGATCAGATCACGGGCACAGATATTCCTGATAAAGCCAATCTTATGTGCAGCCTCATACTTCTGTTTTTTGGAACGATGCTCCAAATCACTAATGAATTCTGCTTTATAAATTTTTAAAAAACGGGAGAAGGCCAGGCTTCTAAGTAATTGATCAGGCGTACTACAACCATCACGTATTTCGAGGATCTTTTCCATAATTTCTTTATTCATTGCTTCAACAGGGGAGATATAATAAACCTTATACTATCTTGAAGCCAATTTATAAGAGGTTTACTGTGACCAAAGATGGCATCATCCAATTTAATCATCCGCTAAGAGAATCCCGTCCTGTGGATAAGACGGTCTATAATTTGCTTGAGGTCATTCGAAGAAAGGTCTTTAATAACAAATGGATCGGTGTTTACCCCGATGGCGTTGGCTATGGCAACCTCAGTTGTCGTCTACAGGATCAAACAGGATTTTATATCACTGCCTCACAGACCGGCCATCTGCCCACCTGCCTGCCCGAACACTACTGTCAGATCCATGACTATGATTATCAGAAAAATCAGGTTAGTTACTCGGGTTGCCTACCCCCTTCTTCCGAATCACTGACCCATGCCATGTTTTATGAACTGGATGATGCTATCGCTGCGGTTCTTCACATCCATCACCCCCAGGCCTGGAGCCAACTAAAAAAACACTTACCATGCACCCATGAGGATACCACTTACGGTACAATAGAGATGGCAATGGAGATCAAAAGACTGTATCAGATGCCTTACCTGCACCAGGAAAAATGTCTGGTGATGGCTGGACACAAGGATGGGCTCATCAGCTTTGGTAAGGATCTGGTCGAGGCGTTCAATATCATGCAACAAACTCTGGAGAGACTATGAGACATTATCTGGCAAGAATGAAGAGCAAAGAACCCTCCCCAGCAAGAATACCCCTAATAAAGATTCTCTGGTCATGGCTGGGAGCCTTTATTGGTATCTACCTCATCACCAGTATTGGCAATTCATTCACTGGTGACGCAACAATCAATCTATTTCTAATCGGTTCCTTTGGTGCCTCCGCCATGCTCGTCTATGGCGCACCATTAGCCGAATTCTCACAACCACGTAATCTGGTTGGCGGACATATTATCTGCGCTCTGATTGGTACCGCCTGCTACAAATATATTCACCTGGATCTAGCAATGGTGACTGCCATCGCGGCATCGACCTCTATTGTTATTATGCACTTTACCCGCACCATGCACCCGCCCGGTGGTGCCACCGCCATGATTGCCGTCATAGGTAATACACAGGTGCATGATCTGGGTTACTGGTTTGCTCTAAGTCCTGTTGGCCTCGGCACTATTATCCTGCTGATTGTTGCTGTTATGGTCAATAACCTGTCGGTCAATCCCAAGCGCCATTACCCGCGTTACTGGTTATGAAAAACCATCATCCTGCACAACAGGAAAGCTGACTGACATCCTTATTAAAGGTCTGCGCAGTTAATTTCAACCCTTCCACCATGGTTAAATAAGGGAATAACTGATCAGCCAGATCCTCAATAGTCATCCGATTTCGTATTGCCAATGCAGCACTCTGGATAATCTCACCACCGGTATCAGCCAGTACCTGGCAACCCACAATACGGCCACTTTGTTTTTCCACCACCATTTTAATAAAGCCCCGGGTATCCATGTTGGCCAGTGCGCGCGGCACATGCTCCAGTGCCAGCGTCCGACTCTCAACGAACAAACCCTGATCGCTTGCCTGTTGCTCGGTTAAACCGACCGTAGCCACTTGTGGAGAGGTAAAGACCACCGCTGGCATTACTGATAGATTGATTGCCTTGTTGCCACCGGTCATATTAATTGCCGCACGAGTACCCGCAGCGGCAGCCACATAGACAAACTGTGGTTGATCGGTGCAATCCCCTGCCGCATAAACCGATTCAATATTGGTACGCATGTGATCATCAACAATAACCCTGCCCTGTTGATCCAACTGGATACCCGCCTTTCCTGTCTCCAGTTCAGCGGTATTCGGAACACGTCCGGTTGCAACCAGTAATTGATCGGCACATATCTCTGTATCAAATAGATTGAGTATAAAACCCTCATCATTGTGACGAATAGATTCCACCTGTGTATATAACAGGACATTTATGCCTTGCTCTGCAAAAATCGCCTTTAAACCTTCACCAAGTGCTGCATCCTGACTGGATAACAAAGTACTGCGTGCCAGTATTGTTACCCTGGCACCCAGGTTATGAAATGCCTGTGCCAGTTCCAGTGCCACCACTGATGCGCCCAGAACGACCAGATGATTCGGGATATCCTCCGCAACCAGAGCTTCTGTTGAAGTCCAGAAAGGCGTGTCCTTTAAGCCATTAATATCAGGGATAGCAGGACTCGCCCCTACTGCCAGCAGGATACGATCGGCCTTGATCTCTCTCTCAACGCCATCCGTTTGTGTAACGATTAGTGAATCCGCATCCTTAAATCGAGCTCGCCCGAGTATCAAACTAATAGCAGGATTACTTTGTAGAATACTTTCATACTTGGCATAGCGTAACTTATCCACCCAGTCCTGTTGCTGCGCCACCATTGTTTTACGATCAATATCTGCCTGATTCAAAGCCACACCACTAAAACCATGATGCGCTTGAAGATGAGCAATATGGGCGGCACGAATAAATATCTTCGAGGGCACACAACCAATATTGACACAGGTGCCACCAATTACCTCTGCTGCTTCAATAATAGTTACCCTTGCTCCCTGCTCCGCCGCCTTGATTGCCGCAGCAAAGGCAGCCGATCCTGTGCCAACAATAGCAATATGTAAGGCATCACGATGTTTACCATGTCCACAAGTTGTCATATCCCCTCCAAATCACGGCTAGTATCCTGTCAACACTCAAGAGACAGGGATTGCGCTTCTCTATCAGAGACCCTTGCCCGCATGGACGCGGGCGTGGAGCCTACATGGATGTATTCACGGCGTGTTTCTGATAGAGCAGCGTGATTCATGTCTCGAACTTACCAGGCATATTTTTTCTATTAATATCATGTTATTACAGTCATTAAATAAATTATTAACGTAGCAGCAGTGCTCGTGTTACTAAGGTTGCAGACTGGATGGATAACCCGCATTTGCAGTCGCATTGATCAATGCCTCAACATTGGTTTTATCCGGGTCAAAGGTAATAGTTGCCGTCTTGCTATCAAAGCTGGCCTTTGCCTCAATCACACCCGGAACCTTTTCCAGAGCCTTACGAATAGTGATAGGACAAAACTGACAGGTCATACCCGGCACATCCAGTATCACTGTTTTATTATGGATTCCCGCCTGCGCTGGAATGACGGTACTGTGTGCGGAAATGACGGTAGGTGAGACTGTCATCATAATCGCCATCATCAGGGAAAGTCCTATTGCACGTATCATTGGTATTACTCCCGTACTATTCAAAAAAGAGGGTGCCGTAATATGGAAATGCCAGTAGCGCCAACAAAAGCACGCTAACAAGCCAAAAGATTATTTTCTGGTTATGCAATGTCGCCGATATAGCACAAGTATCACCGAGAGCACACTGACGAGGCATCAAATAGAGTTTACGAAAGGCCAGGAACAAAAAGATCAACGTTATCCCGATAAAAACAGGGCGATAAGGTTCCAGTGCAACAAGGTAGCTAATCCATGCACCACCGATACCCAATGTCAGCAACACCAGCGGCCCTACACAGCATAAAGAGGCACCAATCGCAGCAAACGCGGCGGCAACCATAGAACGGTTGTTACTTTTTTCAGGTATTCCTGATTTCAACTCTGATATTACCTTTATACCTAAGGGTGCTCTGATCGAGCCTGATATTTTATGCGGGCTAAAATGACCTGCACCGCTGATGCAATTAAGAATAAACCCCGTACCATGGTACAGAGTCAAATGTTTTTGATTAATAAAACTACGGATGCTTACCCGACAAGGTCTCAATGATTGGGCAATGACTGGAATAATCATCATCCTGACAAGTCTTGATCAATGTATCGAGGGTCTGACGCAGGCTTTTAAGCCCTTGAATTTGCTGATCAATATGTGTACGTTTCTCCTCAGCACGGGCACGCACATCAGCACAACAGCCCGCCCCTAACTCAAGCAGTTCTGCGATCTCTTTTAAACTAAAGCCTAACTGTTGGGCTCGCTTGATGAAACGAATACGATCAACGGTATCAAGCGAATAATAACGGTAACCTGTAACAGGTTTGGCAGGTTCATTAATCAGTGCAACTCGCTGGTAATAACGTACCGTTTCAACATTAACGCCCGCAGCATCCGCAATGCGTCCAATAGTTAAGCCTTTTTTATTGCCGGACATGCTGTTTACCCTTTGATAGAATTCCTGATGAGCGCCTGCAAACGCGCAGGCGTACCAATATCCTGCCACTGCCCGGTGTAATGTTCCCCCGTCACCTGCCCCGCCTTCATAGCACGACGCAACAAAGGGGCTAATGGAAACACACCCGCCACACACCTCTTAAATAGATCCGGATGATAAACACCTATACCACTAAAGGTCAGCTTAGAACCTCCTTCAGGCTGCACCTGGTTCTCGTGCAAACAAAAATCACCCTGCGCATGATGAACGGGGTTATCAACCAATACCAAATGGGCTAGACCGGGGATCTTCCTGCATAATCGGGCAAAGGGGTAATTTGTCCAGATATCGGAATTAACGACCAGAAAGGGATCTGCACCCAGATAAGGTAATGCATTAAATATACCACCGCCTGTCTCCAGCCCCTGTTCCAGCTCCTTTACATAGGTAATTTGGGCACCATAGGCATCGCCATTGCCCAGACAGGTCTCAATCTGTTCACCCAGATGATGAAGATTAATCACCATATCAGTCAAACCATCGCGCACCAGGGCATTAATCAGATGTTCAATCAGGGTGTTATCCCCAACCTTTAACAAGGGTTTAGGGGTATTATCTGTTAACGGACGCATACGTTCACCACGCCCTGCGGCCAGAATCATCACCTTCATACGGCGATCAACTTCTTGTGTAACTGGGGTAAAACCACCTGTTTCACCAAATTGGCAAGGGGAGTTAATGTCTCATAGCCTGAAGCGACATCAACAATATATTCCAGGGTACGAGGAATATCCTGTAGATAACCGACTTTGTTATCGCGGCAATACAGTCGTGCAAAGATACCGGCCACCTTAAGATGACGTTGTATACCCATCCAGTCAAACCACTGCATAAATTGCCGGTCATTCACCTCTTCACGCAATATACCACTGTGTATCGCCAATTCCCGATAGCCAGACACCCATTCTTCAACCTGAGAACGAGGCCACTGGATATAACTATCGCGCAACAAAGACACCAGATCATAGCTTACCGGCCCCCATACAGCATCCTGGTAATCAAGGATTCCCGGGTTGTTTTTCTCGCTAACCATCAAATTACGTGAATGATAATCCCGATGCACACACACCTGGGGCTGTTCCCGAGCGGATACCACCAGCTGCTGAAAGGCATCAGGCAAGGTGTCCTGACGGTAATCATCGACATCCAGCCCCAGATATTCCTGCAACAACCAGCGTTCAAACAACGCCATTTCTGCCTGCAATAATCCCTCATCATAAAGTGGCAATTGTTGTTGCTCAGGGCCACAAGCCTGTAGTGAAATCAAGGCGGCCATGGCATCGCCATAAAGGCGCTCCACCGTTTGCGGGGTCAAATGACTCAGGTAATCCTGGTGACCCAGATCAGATAACAGGAGATAACCCTGTTTCAGGTCACTGGCAAAGACAACAGGGACATTCAAACCGATTGCTGATAACAGTTCTGATAGACGAACAAAGGGTTCACTATCCTCATGCTCGGTGGGTGCGTCCATCACGATGTAGCTATTTGGCCCCTGGCTAACCCGGAAATAACGCCGAAAACTAGCATCCTCCGATGCCGGCTCTATATGATATTCATCGAAGTTAAGCTCAGTCTCAAGCCAACTTTTCAGTTGTTGTAATCGTTGTGGCATTATCATTAATCCAGTCCGAGGAAATTCTTGACCCATTATAACCCTGATTAGCAAGGTTACACTGGCAAAAAATAGCCAAAACACATACAATTCCATGCATCCTGGAGAGCATCATCCACACCATAACAACAGAAGCATTACTGCACACGCTGGAACCCCATTGTTACGCATCAAAGCCACCCTTTTATTGTCTCTTAGTCTGATCATATCCACCCTGTCGGTGGATATTCTGGCACAATCAGGCCATGAACAATGGAATTGTCTGCCACTGGATAGCGCTACCAGTTGGAACTGCATCAGTCAAAAAAAACAAGTTCATCAAACAAAAACACCTGCCGCACACACACATGCGCATACACCCACGGCACCTCAATCAACGACAAAACCAGCAGCCCAAAAAAAACCGGTAGTACAAAAACAATCATCAGCAGAAACCATCTGTCACCCGATACAACGTGGCGAGGCACAGACCATCGATAATCATCGACCATTACAGATCAAAGCCGATGAGGTAAGCGGTAACCCGGAACAGCAATATCAACTCAAGGGCAACATCAAGATCGACTGGAATGATAAGCAGTTGCGTGCCCAACAGGCGCTGTACCAGATACCACAGACTAATATACTGATCGAAGGGGAATTACAATACCAGGATAATCAGGTGTTAATGACAGGACGTGATGGTCAGATCAACACCCTTTCCCGACAAGGCAAGATCAAATCAGTTGAATATCAGTTCCGTCAAACTCCGGGGCGCGGTACCGCCGAGACCCTTTCCCTTACCGGCCCTGGCAAGATGTCGTTGGAACAAGCGAGTTACACCACCTGTGCAACAGGCAATGACCACTGGCTATTAAAGGCCAGCAAGGTTGATATCGATCAGAACGAAGGCAAGGGCTACGCCCGCAATGCCCGTATTGAGTTTATGAATATACCCTTACTCTATACCCCCTATATCAGCTTCCCCATTGATGATCGACGCAAGAGTGGTTTTTTAACACCCTCATGGGGCAGTTCCAGCCAGACCGGGGCCGATATCAGGATACCCTGGTACTGGAATATATCAGCCAATCGTGATGTCACTATTACCCCGCGTCTACTCGGACGTCGTGGTTTGCAATTACAAGGCGAGATGCGCTATCTCAATAAAACCAGTCAAGGCAGAATCGCTGCGGCATATCTGCCATCTGATGCGGTGTTAAAAGAAAATCGTAGCCTGTTCTCGCTCCAACACACAAGCAAGATAGGCAGTAAACTCACCACAACGGCAAACCTGTCTACAGTCTCGGATGAGACCTATTTTGAAGATCTGGGCAACAACCTGGGAGCGAGTAGCCGAACCTATCTGGAACAAACTCTAGCGACCACCTTATCAGGTAATAACTGGAGTCTGACTGGACGGGTACAAAATTATCAAAATCTGGATTCCAGTATCAGCAATGCCAATGAGTCTTATCAACGACTCCCGCAGATCATGTTCTCCACCGATAAACTACGCACGGGTGCAGGGCTGGAATATCAGATACAGGCAGACCTGACACACTTTTACAAAAAAGGGCAAATCAGTGGTAATCGCCTCATTCTGGAGCCATCCGTCCAGTACCCGATGCAAGGCAATTTCTGGTTTATCAAACCTACAGCCAGGCTCCACTCCAGCCTCTATCGACTCGATAATAACGCACCCGGAGCAAGTAAAAACATACAGCGCAACATACCAGGCTTCAGCCTTGATAGTGGACTATTCCTGGAACGTAATCTGACGATACAGCAACAGGCACTCACCCACACTATTGAGCCACGCATCTTCTACACCAGAACACCTAAACGTGACCAGAGCCAGATCCCGATATTTGATAGTGGCTTACTCGACATTAACCAGCCTCAACTCTTTGCTGCCAACCGTTTTAGTGGCAATGACCGTATTGCTGATGCCAATCAACTAACACTATCTCTCGGTAGTCGTCTGTTACAAAGCGACACCGGAGAACAACTGGTATCATTCAACATCGGTCAGATCATCTATTTCTCGGATCGTACTGTCACGCTGCCAGGCCAGGCCATTGAGACAACAAAAAGCTCCAGCATCATTACCGAATTTGATGCCCGCTTGTCATCAACCTGGAAAATGGACTCCAGCTTGTACTGGAACCCCGATGATAACCAAACCAAACGAGGGGATATTCGTTTTCAATACCGTCCCGATCAATACCGTTTGTTTAATCTGGCCTATCGTTTTTATGAACAACAAATGGAACAAATCAACACCTCCATGGTCTGGCCTATTAATGGCAACTGGAATGCTATTGCCAACTGGAACTATTCTCTGCGAGATCGACACCTGACCGAAGGACTTGCCGGTCTTGAATATGATAGTTGTTGCTGGAGTCTGCGTTTGTTATTCCGTGACTATATTAATAATAGTAGCGGAGAAAACAATACTGCCTTCTATCTACAACTACAATTAAAGGGATTAGGTAATATTGGCAAACCCATCGAATCACTACTGGCCAGAAGTATTCTGGGCTATCAGGAACATTGAATAATGAGAGATTGGAACGCACCATGAGAAAACATATATTATTATCAAGCATTGCATTGCTAATCGCCCTTATACAGCTGGTACCTGCTTACGCAGAACCAGAACCCATTGATCGCATCATTGCTATCGTAAATGATGATGTTATCCTGCAAAGTGAACTGGACAACAAGACACGTTCTGTACGTCAACAGTTACGCGACCAGGGCATCCAGCCGCCATCACTGGAGCGATTACAAAGCCAGGTATTGGAACGACTGGTCACTGAGAACCTGCAGCTACAACTGGCTGAACGCAGTGGCATTAAGGTAGACAATGAAACCCTGAACAATAATCTGCGCAATCTGGCGCAAAAGAATAATCTTACGTTAAAGGAATTCAGGGTGGTACTTGAACGTGATGGATACACCTATGCAAACTTCAGAAATGAAGTCCGCACCCAGATTATCCTGAAAAAACTGCAACGTCAGTCAGTGGCTAATCAAGTTCAGGTCTCACAACAGGAGATCGATAATCTGCTTGCCAATCAAAAGACCTGGGGCGATGTTGATCAGGAATATCATGTCGGTCATATTCTGATACCCAACCCTGAAGCAGCCTCACCTGAACAGATACAAGCCACCTACCAGACAACAATGGAGGTTCTTAAAAAATTACAGGATGGTGCCAGCTTCTCATCGATGGCTGTCGCCTACTCCGCTGGCAAGAAGGCACTGGAAGGTGGTGATATTGGCTGGCGTAAGCGTGATCAGATACCCACCATGTTCGTTGACATCATACAAAACATGCAGCCAGGTGAGTTAAGCAAACCTATCCGTAGCCCTAGTGGCTTTCATATCATCAAACTCATTGATAAACGTGGAAGCCAACCTCTGTTTATATCCCAGACCCTGGTGCAGCATATCCTGATGACACCCAACACAATAACAACAAGACAGGCGATCAAGTTACGTCTTGAACAACTCCGCACCCGTATTAAAGCTGGTGAAGACTTTGCCACGCTTGCGCTATCGCATTCTCAGGACAAAATCTCTGCAGCCGATGGTGGAAAACTGGGTTGGATTAGTCCTGGGGAATATCCTATGGAATTTGAACAGGCGATGAACAAGCTGGCTATTGGAGAAATCAGCGAACCTTTGCGCACTCCCTTTGGATACCATCTTATCCGTGTTATTGACCGCCGTAATCATGATAGTACCCAGGATTATCAACAGGCAAAGGCGCGTAATTCAATCCGTCAACGCAAGATTATAGAAAACACCGACCTATGGCTAAGACGACTACGGGATGAAGCCTATATTGAGTATCGCATTGAAACCCACGATCTATAAGACCGACCTGGAAACATCTGGATGTTACGTGTAGCCCTCACACCGGGTGAGCCAGCAGGCATAGGACCCGATCTTTGTATCCAAATGGCTCAACGGGAACATGGCTGTGAGCTGATCGTCATCGCCGATCCCGTCGTACTGGAACAACGGGCACAGCAGATTGGCCTGCCACTTAAGCTGAAGGACTTTGACCCACAACGCCCCAGGGAAAGACAACGGAAACGTGAATTACAGATCATTCCCGTTAGCATGAGTCACCCCGTTGCATGCGGACAGCTTAACCCGGCTAATTCTGCCGCTGTATTAAAGGCACTTGATTGCGCCATTGATGGCTGTCTACGCAAAGACTTTGATGCCCTGGTGACAGGCCCCATGCACAAGGCTGTAATCAATGATGCAGGCATCCCCTTCTCAGGTCATACCGAATACCTTGCTGCACGGAGTGCCAGCGAGACTGTTGTCATGCTACTAAGCACCCCCATGGAAGACACACCGGATCATCCCTTACATGTTGCATTAGTTACCACCCACTTGCCACTATCGCAGGTCAGTCAAACCATTACAGCAACACGTCTGCAAGATATTATTCGCACTCTAAATCATTCGTTCAAGAGACATTTTTCCTGTCAACAACCCGCTATCCTGGTCTGTGGACTGAACCCACATGCCGGTGAAGGGGGCCACCTGGGTCATGAAGAAATCGAAATTATCATACCGGTACTGGAGCAACTCCGTAAGGAAGAAATTAAACTGATTGGCCCAATCCCCGCTGATACGGCATTTACCAGCCAATACTTACAACAGGCCGATGTGATACTCGCCATGTACCACGACCAGGGTCTGGCGGTACTAAAACACCGCGGTTTTGGCAAGGCCGTCAATACCACTCTGGGTCTCCCCTTTATTCGTACCTCGGTTGATCATGGAACAGCATTAACACTAGCCGGTTCCGGTCATGCCAATAGTGAAAGCCTGGAGGCTGCACTACAAATGGCACTGAAACTACAAAAAAACAGGTTATGATATGAGCCATACTCCACGTAAACGTTTTGGTCAGAACTTCCTGCATGACCCAGGTGTTATTCAGCATATTGTCCATGCTATCAACCCCCATGCAGGGCAATCCATTATCGAGATTGGCCCTGGTCAGGGAGCCATCACCCGTCCACTACTTCAGCGTTGTAAACAACTGACAGTGATTGAACTGGATCGTGACTTGATTGCCGGGCTAGAGACTCTGAACGATGATATTCATCAACTCCGTATCTATAATCAGGATGCGTTAAAGACTGACTTTTGTGATTTAAGGGAAGAAGAACAAAGACTACGTATTATCGGCAATCTGCCCTACAATATATCCACACCCCTGTTATTCCATCTGCTACAACAGGCACACTGCATCAAAGACATGCATTTCATGCTACAAAAAGAGGTGGTTGATCGCATGGTTGCCAGTGCCGGTAGCAAGACCTATGGTCGGCTCTCGGTTATGCTGCAATATTATTGCAAGGTAGAACACCTGTTTGCTATCGGTCCAGGGGCTTTTAATCCGCCACCACGGGTTAATTCCGCCTTTGTTCGACTCATCCCGCACTCAAAGGCACCCGTTGATGTTAATATCACTATACTGGAGCAGGTCGTCAGAACTGCCTTTTCACAACGTCGCAAGACCCTGCGCAATACCTTAAAGAGTCTGTTGAATAGCGAGCAAATTCAGACCACCGGAATAGATCCAGGAATACGTGCAGAACAACTATCGCTACAACAATTTGCACAACTCGCCAATCTCGTAGAGAATAATGCAACATAAAGGAAGCGTTAACGGAAATCACCATGAACGACAAACCGAAGCACAATATTCAGATCAAGGTTGAAGTAGTTTATATCGAGGGACAATCCGACCCCGACAACCATCGTCATGTATTTGCCTACACCATCACCATCAAAAACGAAGGCGATATCGCCGTTCGATTAATCTCACGTTACTGGAAGATCACCGATAGTGATGCAAAAATTCACGAGGTCAGGGGTGATGGTGTGGTAGGAGAGCAACCTCATCTTAAACCGGGTGATCAATTCCAGTACACCAGCGGTACCATGATAGAAACCCCTGTCGGCAGCATGGAAGGTTATTATCAAATGATTGATGATGATGGCATAAAATTTGAGGCACGAATTCCCGTATTCAGCCTGTCCCTGCCCCGAACCCTGCACTAAGTAGGACTATGGGGACAGACTTAAGGTGCCGTTATGACAAGCTATGCCATTGGTGACATCCAGGGTTGTCACGATCAACTACTCACCTTACTGGACAAAATCAACTTTGATCCTGCCAATGATCGACTCTGGTTTGCCGGTGATCTGGTCAATCGGGGGCCACTCTCTCTAGAGACCCTGCGTCTTGTCTATCAACTCGGTGATCGTGCCGTAACCGTGTTAGGTAATCATGACCTCCACCTGTTGGCAGCCGCCTATGTCCCACAACACAATTATCCTGTTGATACCCTGCAAGCCATCCTCGATGCCCATGATCGTGAACCATTACTAGACTGGCTACGTTACCAACCACTCATGCACCATGACCCGGAACTAGGCTACAGCATGGTTCATGCCGGTATTCCTCCGCAATGGAACCTGGATCGGGCACGACAATATGCAGGAGAGGTCGAACAAGCCTTACAACAACGCCCCCTGGAGTTTCTTGAAAACATGTACGGTAACAAACCGGACCAATGGAAACCTGATTTACGTGGTGCTGATCGCCTGCGCTATATCACCAATTGTTTTACCCGACTCCGCTTTTGTGACCCGTCAGGAAAACTCGACCTGAAACACAATGGCCCACCGGGTAGTCAGCCACCCCCTTTTGTCCCCTGGTTCAGCATCAAACAACGTGCCACCCGCAACGAACGCATCCTGTTCGGGCACTGGGCCGCCCTATTGGGAGTCGCTGATCAGGATAATATCTTCGCCCTGGATACCGCCTGTCTATGGGGCGGCACCTTAACGGCTCTGTGTCTGGAGAATCAACAACGAATCAGCGTTCAATGCCCAACATCTCAAGATCCAGAAAGGTTTATAAAAAAATCAAGGAGTCAGGGCTCTTGATTTACTTTTTTCAGAAATTATAAGGAGTCAGGGCTCTTGATTTACTTTTTTCAGAAATTATGTGGAAATGAAAATCCGCCCCCTTTTACTGCTTATATCCTGTAATCATAGCCTTAATCAGGTTCTCTTTATGAACACGCGATGAAACAAGCACTCCAAGCACGTGAACTCCGATCAGAAACAGACTTAAACCGGCAAAGAATTCGTGCACCTCTTCCAGTAATTCTTCTTCGTCATCATCAACCAACTGCTCCACAACAACAGGAATCCCCATATCCATTAATTGATATCCCTGTTCCAGGGCATAACCTGTCAAACCAGTCAGACTCAAACTTAATAATAATGCCAGAATCATCCAGCCACCGGCTGGATTATGTCCAACATAATGTTCCGGCTTACCTGATAACAGATCCTTTAGATAACTCAACATCTTCTCAGGCGAAGTAACAAAACCACTAAAACGTGCATATCGACTGCCGATAAAACCCCACACAATACGCGTCACTAATAAAGCAAGAATAATGTAGCCCGAGTAAATATGAAGATCATCCCACTCATCACCCGATAGATAAGCGAGCAGAAAAAATAATACTAGCGACCAGTGAAAAACCCGCACCAGAATATCCCATACATAGACTTCTTGCTTCATAACACCACCGCCTCTATTAATCTTGAATGATGTCATAATAATAAACACAATCACTTGAATAAACATCGGACAAAGGTCTAAAATAAACTCTGTACAACATATGACTAACAATATAACTCATTGATTCACATAGGACTGATATTGAACATAGCCATTAACAAGGAAACCACTCTGATATCTGTACTGAGCCTGATCGCAATCGCTAGTGGTATCGACATCATGACCGACCTGACACATGGCGCACCCATGCAACACATCATCAAGGAAACCATGATTGTTGGCATTGCCATTATCGCTATCACCTACCTGATAAGAGGACTACGCAAACAGAATCGAGAAATCATGGCCTTAAAGAACGCGCTGGAAAACACCTACCCACCTAAGGCCAGTGCCTATATTCTGAATGCCCGAAAGAAATTAAGTGAAGTGATTACACAACAATTTGAGGACTGGAAATTAACCACCAGTGAACGTGAAGTAGGGTGGCTATTACTCAAGGGACTAAGCCTGAAGGAGATTGCAGCCATTCGAAACACATTGGAAAAGACCGTACGCCAACAGGCTTCTGCCATTTACCGTAAGGCTGAATTACCCGGTCGTCATGCCTTTGCTGCCTGGTTTATTGAAGACCTACTGGGATAGACTAACGCTCCAGCACCAGAAAGCTATAATCATGGTCGTTGTTTGTATCGGCCTGATGATCCTCACGCGAACACTCCCTCCATTCTGCACCCAGCTCAGGAAAATGGGCATCTCCTTCAATATTACAATGCACCCGCGTCAGGTAGATTCGGTCTGCTGCCGCCAGCATCTGCTGGTAGAAATAAGCACCACCAATAATCATGATCTCATCCGGGGTTTCCTGCTGCGCCTCAGCCAGAGCGGCTTCAATCGAATCCACCACCACACAACCCGGTGCTTCCAGTTCAATATTACGACTCACCACAATATTAGTTCGTCCCGGCAGAGGTCTGCCTATAGACTCGTAGGTCTTACGCCCCATCAGGATAGGCTTGCCCATAGTGACCGCCTTGAAATGCGCCAGATCAGCAGGTAGATGCCAGGGCAGACGGTTTTCAATACCAATCACCGAATTCTCAGCCATCGCTACCACTATTGATATCTTCATATATCCTCTTGTCATTTACTAGTAGACGGGAATCCACAAACCATGGTGCGTGGTACGCACCCTACCCTGATAAATACCCACTGGTAGGGTGTGCATTGCGCACCAGCGTTTATTCCAACATTTATTGGTGCGTG
>JAADJB010000051.1 GCA_013151035.1 Gammaproteobacteria bacterium | reverse complement strand
AATCAATATCAAGATTTTTTAGCTTTTCAACTTCTCTATTACATATACGCCCAATAAAATAGTCATTTACTATATCCGTATTCAATATGCCGCTGGATACATCATTTTTTGAAACCTCACCTAACCCTTTTTTCTGACGCACCATGTCCATAATCACATCTAGAATATAAGGAATATATACATTCTTTGATCCAGGTGAGTCTTCTGCTTTTGTTAACTTAAATTCTTCCGAGTATGTTAAGCACTGATTCAATTCTTTTGAGTGATCATTAAATTCCTTCATAAAGAATTGTTTTGCTAATTTTTCGTTGAAAGGAAATATTTCAAGTGAAGTGATTTCGTGCGTGCCAATATTGCTGGCATCCCAGAAGTAATCGCGGCATGTGATTATTATTTTTGCCCTTTCATTCCCTAAAAGGTAATTCTCGTAGATACTGCTTATAAATGTCTCTACTTTAAATTTGGTTCCTAGCTTTGCTATTACCTCATCTATTCCATCAAGAACAAGTAAGATGTTCCCGTTATCAATGGACAACTCTAGTAGCTCTTTATCAAATTTATGTGCTAAGTTCTTGCTCCTTGCATATGCTTGATAAAATAAAAATACGTTATCAATATTTCCTTCTCTAGATATCTCATCAATGATTTTCCTTGAGTCAATAAATAGAATCTTTGATTCAATTTTTTGATCTTTGTAGCTGGCATATAGAATATCAAGAAAATATTTCACTAACGTGGTTTTTCCAACACCACCATATCCCTTAACTACCATTAACGGCATGGATGTCATATTAAACCATTCTGTCAAAATGGTAAGTGCATCCTTTTCATGTGAATTATCTGAGAATGGATCAATAAAGTTTTTTATTTGCCGCTGTCTTTTGAAGTTTCCATCATGGTATGTATCTTCA
This sequence comes from Gammaproteobacteria bacterium, assembly GCA_013151035.1. NCBI lineage: Bacteria > Pseudomonadati > Pseudomonadota > Gammaproteobacteria > Gammaproteobacteria bacterium. The sequence continues at coordinate 29,998 of JAADJB010000051.1, read as the reverse complement.
TTTAGATGACTTTTATACAGATACTCAAGTGCAAAGCTATCTAGCGAATAGACATTCTGCGCTTTAAACTTACTCTTTATACCTTTGACATCTTTCTTTAACCCGTTGTCTATTAAGACAATGCTCGAAGAGCCATCTGTGATGATATTATTGTGAATTAGGTATTCATATGTTTTTGTTTGGTTGCTTTTATCAAATAGATATATGAAGTTAATATTTGTAAAATCAGAAGATAGTATGTAAACCTCAAATAATACATTATCCTTCCAGATTTTTTCTTTATGAACACCTGATATTGTATATATATTATTGTTGTCTACAAAGAGCTTGATTGTTTTCTCTACGCTTTTCTCTATATTAATTTCTTTACTTCTTTTTACATTATACGAACCGATTATTCTTTGTAGTTGTACAATATCTTCAGGACTTGCATTTTCCACTTCTGGATCGCCAGTAGCTTTGATCGTTCTTACAAAAACATTATTCCTTTTTTCTGTTCTATTCTTGTCTTGGATATCTTTATCAAGCACTAGAATATCTGATGCAGGATGTATTGCAAATACTAGTATTTTCTTTCCCTCAATTGTTTCGTACTTCAGATCAAAGTTTTCGTATGTGTTAATGTTATCTTCATTTGATTTGAAATATAAACTAATTTTAGCGATAATTCGTGTCTTTAGCTCCTTTAATGTTGGGAAGTTGTCATCTGATAGATCGGTGTCAATCAGGCGATCATCTAATATTGTATTACTTTCATTTACACCAATTAACAAATACTTTGTTTGATCTATATATTTATCATTGCAGTTAATCAAAGCAACGAAGTCCTTTAGGAATTCGCCCCACTGCCTTACAGTAGGAACCGCTCCTTTATGCCAGTACCATTCACTTTTAAATTCGAGGTATTCACACTCATCACGCTGAATTAAGCTGGATAATGTCATATTCATAAAACTACCTTCCTAATTGGTTCACACTCGGTTGATTTCTTGTTGCCAACATCTTAGCATTTATACGCTGTGCGCAGCATGGCGTATAAATGTCTGTTGGACTAAGCCGTGACTGGCACACTCTATATATAAGGAAATTGTTTTAAAGTTGATAAGACAAAAATAATCATTCACTCAATTCCCTGTTGTTTGTTCTTGTATCCACTGTGCTGAAGTGTCTCTTTTTGAATCATCTACACGCCTGCACGGGTTGATCTGAAGCCGTTTCTTATAATGACTCCATAATAATCCTGTTGCCGGTGCAATTGCAACCGACATTCCTTTACCACAAGACGATCATCAGACTATAGGGCACATGGCCTGTATCGTCGCCGTTCTTTTTCAGACGGAATCACACCAACCAGACATAAATGACCCATTTTACAGTCTGGGCATTTCATTGGAGATTCCATCGATGGAGTGGCGGATATCATTCCTTTTTCCTGTTTGGATTGTATCGGTCTCTCTTTAGCAATCCAGCCTCGTATCTTCTTCAACTTCTCAATTCGAACACGATTGGCTAAATAACCATAATGACGAATACGCATGAGGCCTTTGGGTAAAATATGCAATAAAAATCGACGGAGAAACTCAACACCCTTCAAGGTCATTATCTTTTTCTGGTCATCACGATAATCCTTCCATTTAAAACTCACGCCAGAAGCATTCACCGCGACAATACGTGACAAACTAATGGCGGTTCGATGAGTATAACGGGCCAGATACTCAATCACTGTTTTCGGTTTTCTTAAATGAGGTTTAGTATGGATTATTATCGCCAACAGCACCACCAGGAATCAAGCAATGTAAATGAATATGCTGGTTGAGATTTTGACCCCAGGTGTGCAAAACGGCCGTCATGCCCAGTTTCCCCTGTAATTGCTTATTGTTCTGACTATAATCATTCAAGGTCTGCCATGCACATTGAAACAAGTGATGATAAATAATCTCAGGATGCAGTTGTGCCCAGCCATTAAACTCATGGGGTAAGGTAAATACCAGATGAAAATAAGGCACCGGTAACACATCCGCTAACCGTTGCTCCACCCAATGCGCACTGGCCTTTTGTTGGCACTGTGGGGATAGTGATTGCTGTTGTCGAACCTCGGCCAAAAACTGATGCACAATCCTGGAAAAAATAAAATGATCATTCATCAGATTTGTCCCCCTGGACTTGCGCTAATAAGTCACAAGGGCCTGATATCGGTTCAGGTTGCCAGTGGAGATAACGTGCCGTAACCATAAGACTTTGATGACCTAGCAAACATTTTAACGGGTTAATCGACATCCCCGCAGCCAATTGGTGGGTGGCAAAGGCATGACGTAAGCTATGTATACCACCAACCTTGTGGATACCTGCACAGTTCTTCGCGCGCGTGAAATGCTTTTGTGCACTGGTGATACCCAGCGGCCTATCCGGTTCACGACCAGGAAATAAATAGGGTGAAGGATGATAAAGCTTCCAGTAATCACGGAGACATTCCAGCAAAGTCACTGAGATCGGTACCTGACAATAATATTGCTCACCATGAATATGCTTCACTTTAAGACTGACCACCTCGGAAACACGCAAGCGGCCATGAAAAAATATAACTATGATGACGGATTTTCATGGTAATATACTTGAATGATCTATCGTTCCCAATGGCATGACCGGATTGAAACTGCGCTAAAACGCAGTCGTATACTCACCCTGGTGGGGCCGCGTCAGTGTGGTAAAACTACGCTGGCGCGTGATTTCGTGCCGGAAGATTCGGTCAATTACTTTGATCTGGAAGATCCTGTCAGTCTGGCACGTCTGGATGAGCCAATGACTGCACTGGAATCACTTCAGGGATTGATTGTGATTGATGAGATTCAGCGCCGACCAGAATTGTTTCCAGTGCTGCGGGTATTGGTGGATCGCAAGTCCTTTGTCGGGCAATTCCTTATATTAGGCAGTGCTTCCGGGGATTTGCTCAGGCAGTCGTCTGAAACCCTGGCTGGGCGTATGGAAACATTGAATTTACGTGGGTTTAGTTTGCAAGAATTAGGGGAAAGTGCGCAGCAGCAACATTGGCTACGGGGTGGTTTTCCCTTGTCTTATCTGGCGTTGAACGAGGCGGATAGCCTGGTCTGGCGCAAGGGGTTTATTCAAACGCTGTTAGAACGGGATTTTCCTCAGTGGGGTATACGTACTGCGGCGACGGCTCTGTGGCGGTTTTGGACTATGCTGGCACATTATCATGGTCAGACCTGGAATGCTGCGGAGTTTGCCCGTGCGATGGGGGTAAGTGAGTCCACTACACGCCGTTATCTGGATTTGTTAAGTGATGCATTTATGGTCCGGCAGTTACAGCCCTGGTATGTCAATATTCGTAAACGTCAGGTTAAGTCACCCAAAATCTATATTCATGATTCTGGTTTGTTACATCAGTTACTGGGTATCACCAATGAACGTGATTTATTGACTCATCCTAAAATTGGCGCATCGTGGGAAGGCTATGTGATTGAAGAAGTTCTGTCTGTTATGCAGCCTGATGATGCCTGGTTCTGGGCCACCCATCAGGGTGCTGAGATTGACCTGGTATTGCGTAAACAGGGGCAGATGATTGGTGTAGAGTGCAAGCGTACAGATGCGCCCCGGATAACAGCCTCGATTCGTACGGCATTGTCTGATTTAAGTCTGGATAAGGTTATTGTAGTGTACCCAGGGAACAGACGCTTTTCTCTGTCAGATCAGGTCGAGGCTATGCCTTTAAAAGACCTGATCCGAGAGGCATAATCCAAAAAAATATTGATTCGGTGCTTGAATTTTATGGATTGTGCCCACATTTAAGTTTATGAACTATTATTTGATTATTTTAACAAGGTAAAAAAGTTATGACGACAGATGCACATAAGGAAACGCTTGAGTTTCAAACGGAAGTTCAGCAGTTAATGGGCTTGATGATCCACTCTTTGTATTCCAACAAGGAGATTTTTCTGCGTGAATTGATATCTAATGCATCGGATGCCTGTGACAAGCTGAGTTTTGAGGCTTTGACTGATGATGCGCTGTTTGAAGGTGATGGTGATCTTAAGGTGACGGTCGATTATGACAAAGATAAGGGTACGGTCACGATCTCGGATAATGGCGTTGGTATGACGCGTAATGAGGTGGTAGAGCATATTGGTACTATTGCCAAATCCGGTACACGTCAGTTTTTTGATTCCCTGACCGGCGATCAGACCCAGGATTCTCAGCTCATCGGGCAGTTTGGTGTGGGTTTTTATTCCTCTTTTATCGTTGCAGATAAGGTGACGCTGGTCACTCGTCGTGCAGGTCTTGGTGCAGAACATGGGGTGTCATGGGAATCCGATGGCCAGGGTAGTTATACCATGGAAACGGTAGACAAACCCGACCGTGGTACTGAGGTCACATTGTATCTGCGTGAAGATGAAATGGAGTTTGCTGAATCGCTGCGTCTGCGTAATATTATTCACAAATATTCGGATCATATCTCGCTACCGATCTGGCTTAAAACCGAGAAGATGCCTGCTGCAACGGAGGATGATGACAACGCTGAAACTGAAACGGAAGATGAGGCACCAATGGAGGTGGTCAACCAGGCCTCTGCTTTGTGGGCGCGTAGCAAGCAGGATATCAAGGATGAGGAATATGAAGAATTCTACAAGCATGTCTCGCATGATTTTGAGGCCCCGCTAACTTGGTCGCATAATCGTATTGAGGGTAATCTGTCCTATACCTCATTGTTGTATATCCCTAAGCGTGCCCCGTTTGATCTTTGGGATCGGGATAGTCATCAAGGCATCAAACTTTATGTACGACGTGTCTTTATTATGGATGATGCCAGTCAGTTGATGCCGCACTACTTGCGTTTTGTTCGCGGTGTGCTCGATACCGATGACCTGCCGTTGAATGTATCGCGTGAGATCCTGCAACACAGCAAGGCGATTGATTCCATGCGTTCTGCCTCTGTGCGCAAGGTGCTGGATCTGCTGGAGAAAATGTCAAAGAATGATGCCGAGCAATATGCCACGTTCTGGGGTGAGTTTGGTGCGGTGATGAAAGAGGGTGTGGGCGAGGATCATAGCAATAAGGAACGTATTGCTAAACTGTTACGTTTTGCCTCAACGGCTGAAGATCAGGATGGAGTCAGTGTCTCGCTAGAAGATTATATCTCCCGTATGGCTGAAGGGCAGGACAAGATCTATTATATTACTGCGGATAGTCTGGCGGCAGCGAGTAACAGCCCGCATCTGGAGGTGTTCCGTAAGAAGGGTATTGAGGTATTGTTGATGACCGAGCGGGTGGATGAGTGGATGATCTCACACCTGCATGAGTTTGATGGCAAGGAACTGGTCTCGGTTGCCAAGGGTGATCTGGATCTGGGCGATACCGATAAAGAAGCCGATAAGGAAAAAGAGGAAGAGGTTGCCACTGAGTTCAAATCCATGCTGGAACAGATGAAGGAGACGCTGGGTGACAAGGTGAGTGAGGTGCGTATTAGTCACCGTCTGACTAACTCACCTTCCTGTCTGGTGCTGGCGCAGCAGGATATGGCGATGCACATGCAACGGATACTCAAGCAAGCCGGGCATGAAGTGCCTAACTCTCAGCCAGTGCTTGAGATTAACACCGATCATGTATTGATTCAGCGTCTGCGTGATGAAACCGATGATGAACGTTTTTCTGACTGGACGCATGTGTTGTTTGATCAGGCGATGTTGGCAGAAGGTGGTCAACTTGAAGATCCAGCCAGTTTTGTTAACCGTTTAAATGAGTTACTGTTAATGCTTACGAAGTAGATAAGGTATGCGTATGCTATGGCGATTACTGAATCAGACAAGTGGCATGCTGAAGATATAGCAAGAGTCTTCGATACGTTGGCGACAACGGTCGATGGCTTGTCTGCGCGAGAGGCCAGGGATCGGCTGACCCGCTATGGTCTGAATCAACTTCTGGAACAGGGGACGCAAAGTCCACTACTAAGATTTTTCTCACAATTTCATAATGTTCTTATCTATGTCCTGATTGCGGCAAGCATCATCACTGCCTTGTTGGGACAGTGGGTGGATTCCGGTGTGATTCTGGCTGTGGTTATTCTCAATGCCATCATCGGGTTTGTGCAGGAAGGTAAGGCTGAGCACGCCTTGAGAGCGATACAGAAAATGCTCTCTCTGAATGCGATGGTTTTGCGTGATGGTCGGCAAACAAGTATTCGTGCCGAGGATCTGGTGCCGGGTGATGTCGTTTTATTACAATCCGGTGACAAGGTGCCGGCTGATCTGCGTTTGTTTCGGGTCAAGGGATTGCAGATTCAGGAGTCAATCTTAACCGGTGAGTCGACAACGGTTGATAAGACGACTGACCCTGTGATGCAAGCCGCAGTGATTGGTGATCGTTGTTGTATGACCTATTCAGGTACACTGGTGACGCATGGTCAGGCTGCGGGTGTCGTCGTTGCCACCGGAGATCAAACCGAGATCGGTCGTATCAGTACGCTGGTCTCTGAGGTTCAATCGGTAACAACGCCCTTGTTACGTCAAATGTCACAGTTTTCCCGTTGGTTGACTCTCGCTATTATCGTTGTTGCTGTGGTTACCTTTATATTCGGTGCACTGGTGCGTGATTATTCCTTCACCGCTATGTTTCTTGCTGCGGTGAGTTTGGCAGTGGCGGCTATTCCCGAAGGTCTACCGGCTATTATGACGATCACGCTGGCTATTGGTGTGCAACGTATGGCTCAGCGTAATGCCATTATTCGTAAGTTACCTGCGGTGGAAACATTGGGGGCAGTCACGGTGATTTGTACCGATAAAACTGGCACCCTGACGCGTAATGAAATGATGGTGCAGATGATAGCTACGACTGCTGATTTGTTTGAATTGAGTGGTAGTGGCTATGATCCTCACGGCTCACTCTCGCTGTTGAACGAGGCGGTTGATCCTCAATGTAACTCACTTGTTATTGAGGTGGTGCGGGCAGCGATGCTGTGCAATGATGCCTCACTGGAACACCGGGTAGATGAATGGATTGTTCATGGTGATCCGATGGAAGGGGCGTTGCTGGTATCCGGGTTAAAACTTGGGCTTGATATTGAGGCCGAGGCTCAACAGTATCCACGCACTGATCTTATTCCCTTTGAATCGGAACATCGTTTTATGGCAACACTTCACCATAGTCATAGCGGTAATGCCTTTGTCTTTGTTAAAGGTGCGCCTGAACATGTACTGGAGATGTGTTCACGTCAACGTACCACAGAGGGGGATCAAGCCCTCGACAGGGATTACTGGTTAGGTCGTATTGATGAAATGGCTCAGCAGGGTCAACGGGTGTTGGCGATGGCCATGAAGTCAGTTGATTATGAACAGATCGAGTTACAGTTCAGTGATGTGGAAACAGATCTGATTATGTTGGGGTTGTTTGGTCTGATAGACCCACCACGAGAGGAGGCTGTTGATGCCATACAGGCCTGTGCCGGGGCGGGTATTCAGGTGAAGATGATTACTGGCGATCATGCTACCACCGCTTGTGCTATCGCGCGCCAACTCAATCTGTCCAATGTTGATTATGCGCTTACGGGGCAGGATATTGATGCTATGAGTGAGGATGAATTGCGTCAACGGGTGCAGGATGTGGACGTGTATGCACGGGTTAATCCTGAACACAAATTGTTACTGGTAAGATTGTTACAGGAACAGGGTTTAATTGTTGCGATGACGGGTGATGGTGTGAATGATGCACCGGCATTGAAACGAGCCGATGTGGGTACGGCTATGGGCTATTCCGGTACTGAGGTGGCAAGGGAATCGGCTGAGATGGTGCTGGTGGATGATAATTTTTCATCCATTATCCACGCTATTGAGGAGGGCCGTACGGTCTATGATAATCTCAAAAAGGCAATACTCTTTATTCTGCCAACGAATGGTGGTGAGGCACTGGTTATTCTTGCCGCTATCCTGTTTGGGTTTCAGCAATTACCTCTAACACCGGTGCAGATACTATGGGTTAATATGGTGACAGCAGTTACTCTAGCATTGTCTCTGGCATTTGAACCACCGGAGAGGAAGGTGATGCAACGGCCGCCACGAGATGCTAGTGAACCAATGCTTACGCCCCATCTTGTCTGGCGCGTTGTATCGGTTGCGATCATATTAATGAGTGGGACATTTGGTCTTTTTCTATGGGATATGCAGCAAGGTGCGAGTATTGAACATGCGCGTACCGTGGCAGTGAATACACTGGTTATGTTTGAGATCTTTTATTTGTTTAATTCGCGTTATATCACCGCATCGGTATTTAGCCGGGAGGGTTTTAGCGGTAATCCCTATGTATTGGTCGCCATTGCTATACTTATTCTATTGCAGTTGGGATTCACCTATTTATCACCGTTACAATCCCTGTTTGGTACCACCGCTATTGATTTCGATATATGGTGGCGTATTCTATTGGTATCATCCACTGTCTTGTTTTTAATCGAGCTGGAAAAGTCTTTTATGCGAAAGCTGGAACGCAATAGATAATGAAATCAAACAAGAGTCATTCAGATCCTGTGCTAAGAATTGATAAATGGCTATGGGCTGCCCGTTTCTACAAGACGCGTTCACTTGCAGCGCAGGCTGTGAGTGGGGGCAAGGTACATCTCAATCAATCGCGGGTAAAACCTTCGCGTGCATTAAAACCGGGTGATAGGTTGCAAATTAAAAAAAGTGATTTAAGCTGGGATGTTGAGGTGTTGGGTTTGTCTTCACAACGCGGGCCTGCCAAACAAGCGGTATTACTTTATCAGGAAAGTGCGGAAAGTATTGCAGAAAGAGAAACTCAGCAGGGTAATAACCGTGTGTTGTATCAGGCGCTACCTAAACCGGGGCGTAAACCGGATAAACGTGAACGGCGGCAGTGGTCAAAGTTGGAAGACAAGGCTTATGAGGATTAATGTGCCTGTTCAGGTATGGCAGAGGCCTGTAGGATATCCTGTAATAGCTGCTGTGACAGGCCTTGCAAGCCCGCATTGTTGATGTTGCTTTCATTGGCATCAATATAGAGCACAGGGGTTTTGAGGCCAATCATTCGTAGGTCATTGATCAAGGCGAGGATATTCTGGTCGGGTAATAATGAATTGATAATCATTGCATCGTAATGGTAATAAGCCAGCCTTTCTGTGAGTTGGCGGGCATTATAGATGCGATCAACCAATAGACCGCTGGTATCGAGCTGGTTGGCAATTAACTGATTATGATCAGGGTGGGGTTCACAAAGTAGTATGTGGAGTGGTAGTGCTTGTTGGGAAACTGAGGGCATATAATTGTGCTCTGATTGCAATAGTATCTTGAATAATCCTATCGACTCGCTTGGTCTTTTGTTTAGCTTGTTTTAATATAAACCCTGAATTGATGCTGGGTTTTGTGATGGGTTTCTCATTATAATCAATGTGATGATAGATAGATGTAATGGAGTGTAAATGCGACCGTCTCAGATAACGACGATTCTGGATTGTGAGTTTGATAGTGCCGATAAGGGTCACCATACCCCGGTGATGTTGTGGGGACCACCCGGGGTGGGTAAATCCCAGTTGGTTGAACAGGTAGCACAACGCTATGATGTGCCGGTGATTGATATTCGTTTATCACAAATGGAGCCCAGTGATCTGCGTGGCATTCCGTTCCGCAATGGTGATCACGTAGAGTGGGCGGTGCCTGCCATGTTACCTGATGCGCAGCGTCATGGTGCCCGTGGCATCCTGTTTCTGGATGAGATTACTTCAGCACCGCCGAGTGTGTCTGCGGCAGCCTACCAATTAATCCTGGATCGTCGCCTGGGGGCTTATGCGGTACCTGATGGCTGGGTCATATTTGCCGCAGGTAATCGCCAGGGTGATCGTGGTGTCACCTACAGTATGCCGGCACCATTAGCCAATCGTTTCTCTCATTTCGAGATTGAGGCCTGGCTGGATGACTGGGTGGAATGGGCCTATGACCATGAGATTGATTCACGCATTATTGCCTTTTTGCGTTTTCGTCCGGAATTATTATTTGATTTTGACGCAGAGCATAATCCGGTGGCCTTTCCTTCGCCGCGTTCCTGGGAGTTTGCCCATCGTGCGTTGCAGAAATTTATCGGTGATGATGCGGTATTGACGCAGGCACTACAGGGCTGTGTGGGTTCGGTGGCCGGTCTGGAGGCTGCTGCCTTCATTAAGAATCTGGAGAAACTGCCGGATATTGATTTGATCCTGCAAGGGCAAAAGATTCCTGTGCCGGATGAAATTGACCTGCAATATGCGATTGCCTCAGCCTTGGTGGGTCGGGCGATACAAATTAAGAGTGAGCCACAGGCAAGCGAATGGCTGGGTAATATCATTGATTATGCGGCTCATTTTCCACAACGTGAGATGGGCGTTATGTTGATATCTGATCTGCACCATAATATTGGACAGGCCTTGTTTGAGATCCCGCAGTTTAACGATTGGGCCAGGGATGTGGCGGATGTCATGCTCTATAACGATGACTGATAGTCGTTCTGACCCTGATCAGACGATCCTTACCCGCCTGACGGCAGCGCGTACCCACCTGATCCTTGATCGTCCTTTTCTCGGCACCCTGGTCATGCGTCTGCCCTTGAAGGAGACGGATGCCGCATGGTGTTTGACAGTGGCAACCGATGCCAAGGCCTTTTATTACAACCCTGAATACCTGTGTAATCTCAAACTTGATGAAATGCAGTTTGTGCTGGCACATGAGGCTCTGCACTGTGCCTTATCACATTTTACCCGCAGACAACATCGGGACAAGCGACGTTGGGATCTGGCCTGTGATCTGGCAATTAATCCCGCCCTGGTTGAAGATGGTTTAACGCCTCCGCCGGGGACGCTATTGATGGAAGGCTTTGCCGGTATGAGTGCGGAGGAAATCTATCCCTATATTGATGAAAACTCACAGCAGGAGACCTTGGATAAGCATCTTTATGATGAAGGTCAGGGCGGGGCTGAAGAGGAGAAGGTGAGTGCCTCCGGGCAGGGTGATAGTTATAGTGGCGGTGGCTCGGGGGACAACACCCAGAGTGGACAACGTAAGGCGGGTGGGCGACCCGCACCACTGACTGAACTGGAAAAGACTCTGTTAGCGACGCAGTGGAATCAGCGTGTGGCGGGGGCCGCGCAGCAGGCTAGGCAGGCGAATAAGCTGGGTGAAGGGATGGCGCGTCTGATTGATGAGTTATTACAACCGCGTCTGCCCTGGCGTAATTTACTGGCCGAATACATGAGTGGTATTGCACGCGATGACTTTAGTTATGCGCGACCCTCACGGCGTGAAGGTGAGGCGATTCTTCCTTCTTTACGCAGTAGTGCAATTGATCTGGTTGTGGTGGTGGATGTGAGTGGTTCGGTCTCGCGCCAGGAGATGCAGGAATTTATTTCCGAGGTGGATGCCATCAAGGGGCAGATACGCGCCAGGATTACCCTGCATGCGGTAGATTCACAACTGGATACGCAAGGCCCCTGGGTGTTTGAACCGTGGGATGAAATTCGCTTGCCGGCGCACTTTGAGGGGCATGGTGGAACCAGTTTTATTCCTGTTTTTCATTGGGTTGAGCAACAGGACAGGCACCCGGAACTATTGCTTTACTTTACCGATGCGGAAGGCCCATTCCCCCCGCAATCACCGGCCTATCCAGTATTGTGGTTAGTGAAGGGCAAGTCTCCTGTGCCCTGGGGACGACGTATACAGTTAAATTAGAGAATACTTATTTGTAGTTTTCAGCAATTAATAGTAAATTAGGGATGCAGTATGGGCGGTTTCCCCAAAGAATAACAAGGATGGTGCGTGCATCGATAAATATTAAAGGGGTTCGTGATGTAAAACATAGGGAATTGTAAAAGGAAATTAAATGTTTAATTGTATGGAAATGGATTTTTCTCAGGGTTGTGTTGTGGTGAAATTATTACGAGTTTTGGAACCGTTACGTCAATCGCGTGATGGTACGGTGTTATATCAACAGATCGAGCAGATGTTAGCTGAAATCGTTGATGAACACGCACGCTATGAACAAGCCTATTCCAGTATTACTCAAGCGCTATTAGGTGCTTATACTCAGCATATTGCTGAAGATTCCCCGTTAAAGTTTCAGATCAGGATGTTGCAATCACGTTTGCAATCCCCTCTTTCTGCGGGCGATATGAAGTTACTGGATAATTTTACTCGTGAGTATTCGATTGAAGTTAGCCATCTGCAGAGCTTTGATCAAAGGTTACTGGAGCAATCATTACAACCGTTGATACAGGCTTTTGGTATAACGCAGGATGTTATGCCTGAAAAGGTGTCTGAAAATATTCAACAAGAGTCACCCATAGTGACAGAAGATCGCTTGGATGATTCCTATGCACCATCTCGAGTGGCAGAATCAAATAATGAGATTGTTGCGCCCAATACACGCACGACAACAGAATCTTACCTGCAATCGGCAGATAATCAGATTAGTTCTGCTTATCGCAGTCACCTTGATGCGCGACGTAAGGATATACAGAAATTACAGACCGGTTTATCGGAACATGTATTGTCAGCCATTTCTCAGCATGAGGAGTTCGGGGTTTTGCTGGATGTGGTAATGGAAAGCCTTAAACAGGTGGAGAGTCCCAGTGAACTGGAATCACTACGCTGGAGTATGCAACAGGAGATTGGTAAGTTGGTCTCGGGTAGTCATAAACTGGTCGAATGGTTGAATGATACCCATCAGTTTCTGCAGATGGTTGAGGATGATTCGCGTCAATTGAGTCATGAGTTGGAACGGGTGCATCTATTGAGTATGACGGATGAATTAACCAATAAACCAAATCGCCGGGCGTTTTTGCGTTGTCTGGAGGATGAAATGGCGCGTGCCGAGCGCTATGGACACCCCTTGTCGGTGGCAATGATTGATATTGATCACTTCAAACAAGTTAATGACCGATATGGTCATGCTGCGGGTGATGATGTGTTGCAGGTATACTCAAACGAGGTGTTATCTATATTTAGACACCATGATATGGTGGCACGATATGGTGGTGAAGAATTTGCTGTATTGTTGCCTGATACCGATATTGAGGGTGCCCTCAAGGCGTTGAAGAAGGTTAAGCGGCGGGTGGAAGCAACCCGCTGGCGAAATGGTGACGATATGTTGGATCTGCCGAGTTTTTCTGCCGGTTGTGCGCTTTATCATAAAGGTGAAAAACTGATTGATCTGGTTGAGCGTGTGGATCAATCCCTTTACCGGGCTAAAAATATGGGTCGAAATCGTATTGAGATTGACGCAAGCTCAACAGCCGAAAAAGATCATGTTGGTATTCGTTGATTAGCCCTTGAAAAAGAATAAATTGTCACCATAACGTAGAGTGTAGAAGGGACAGACTTGAAGTCTGTCCCCGTTTTTATAGATAGAGGTGTGTTGTGGCAACAGTTGAATTGACGAAAGATAACTTTGAAGAGATAGTGAATAGTAATAGTCTGGTGATTGTGGATTTTTGGGCCCCCTGGTGTGGGCCGTGCAAGAATTTCTCCCCGATTTATGAAACCGCATCGGATAATAACCCTGATATTGTCTATGCCAAGGTGAATACCGAGGATGAGCCTGAACTGGCCGGTCATTTTCAGATTCGTTCGATTCCAACCCTGATGGTTTTTCGTGAGCAAGTTATGGTTTTTTCTCAGGCCGGTATGTTGCCTGCCAGTGGTCTGGATAAGTTGGTAACGCAGACGCAGGCACTGGATATGGACAAGGTTCGTGCGGATATTGCCAGTCAGCAGCAGGCTTAAAGTAAATTTGTCGGGTTACGCTGCTGTGTACTTTGGGGACAGACCCTAGGTCTGTCCCCTGTTTTTACACGATCCCATAAAACGGTTGTACCGTCACCATTTCACCCGCCTTGATTCCGGCACAATCCTGATCCAGTAGAATAAAACAATTAGCCTTGCTCATGGAGCTCAACATGTGTGAGCCTTGGTGTCCGGTGGTAACAACGCCCCATAGACCCTTATCATCCTGTTGCAGGATACCGCGCTGAAATTCCATTCGTCCTGCCTGTTTACGGATATCACACTGACAGATCACCTGGAAGCTGACCGGTTCACTATATCGTTCACCGGATAGATGTTTTAAGGCCGGTTGTGCGAATTGGTAAAAAGTTGCCATGGCAGATACCGGGTTACCGGGCAGACCGAAGAAGAAGGCCTTGTTGATCATGCCAAAGGCGAGGGGTTTTCCTGGTTTCATGGCGATCCTCCAGAAGTCTACCTGACCCAGTTCATCCAGTGTTTCCTTGACATAATCAGCCTCACCAACCGATACACCACCCGAGGTGAGAACCACATCAGCCAGTTCAGCTGCATTGTGGAAGGCCTCACGGATCTTGTCGCGTTGATCCGGGATGACCCCCATATCAATCGCCTCAACCGGAAGCGGTTTAAGCATATTACTCAGTGTATAGCGGTTACTATCGTAGATTTGTCCTTCCTGTAGCGGTTTGCCGAGGGCGCATAATTCGTCACCGGTAGAGAAAAAAGCCACACGTAGCCGCCGGAATACCTTGATCTCAGCGATTCCCAGAGAGGCAATCACACCAATAGCTGCTGCGCCTAGCTTTTCACCTTGTTGCAGAATGATATCTCCGGGATGGATCTCTTCACCTTGATAGCGCACATTTTGCCCACTTTTGAAATCCCGGGTGATGTGCATTTCCTTATTATTGACCCCGGTATGTTCTTGCATAATGACAGTGTCAGCACCTACGGGCATCTTGGCACCAGTCATAATACGCACACATTCACCTTGTTTCAGGTGCCCACTAAAAGGGCAGCCAGCAAAGGATTTTCCAATGATTGTATAGTCGTGAACATCATCCTGCGCACAGATGGCATAACCATCCATGGCAGAGTTGTCGTAGGGTGGTGCTTCCATCGGGGACTGTATATCCTGTGCCAGGATGCGGCCAAGGGCGTTCGCTATGGATATTTGTTCTTGCCCCCGAATCACATGACAGAGGGCTTTTATGCGGGCACGAGCCTGTGTTACGGAGAGCATGGATTGGGTTTTTTCTGCATTAAAATCAACGGGTTTGGCATCGGTCATAGGTTTTTCCTAGTGTTTACTGATAAGGGTGTTTTAATAAATATTGTGTGATATATTCTGCAATCCTGGCAGGGTTATTGATATCAAGGCATGTAATCGGTGCTTTAATATCGGTATCACAGGCAATCGCTATGATAGAGGAATCATCGGGGTAAAGTAGCGCTTTTCCAGTGGCTATTCGGTGTAGCTCAATCTTCGGAAAAGACTCATGCTTGAAACCCTCAACCAGGATCATATCAATCTGATCATGATCCAGTTTTTGCACAAGACGATTGAGTGTCGGGGGCTTTTGTTCGGGTGTCTCTGTTATTAATGCCCAACGCCAGGCAGAGGCAATCAGGGTTTGATCTGCACCGGATTTTCGTAAACGATAACTATCTTTTCCGGGTTGATCGATATCAAAGTCATGATGGGAATGTTTGATAACAGCAATACGAACGCCCTGTTCCTTGAGTAACGGGATTAGTTCTAGCAGCAGGGTGGTCTTTCCCGTACCACTGCTTGCTGCAAAACCGATTATCGGGGTCTTGTTTATCACTTGATCAAGTCCTCCAGTCGGGTCTTGTCTGCCGGGCTATTCATGTTGAAGAATTGTTCAGGGTGATCTGAGTAATCGACCAGACAGTGGTTTAGTGATAACAGCCATGTCCGTGTCTTGCGCCCACCGTTTTTAATGAACTCATGCAGGGAGGTTAGCTGGCTCTTGCGTAACAGGGTAAATACCGGTTGCAGATGTTTACCATCATGGGCAATGCAGACATCACATTTATTATTTGTCATTGCTTCCAGTAAACGGGTAATTAATTCAGGCCGAATCAGTGGGGCATCACAAGGCAAGGTTAAAATTAATGGGTGGGTCGCATGGGTGAGTGCCGTTTCAATACCGGCTAGTGGGCCAAGATAACCCTGTTGATTATCCTTGATGACCGGATATCCGTAGTGCTGATAATCCGACCTGTTTTTATTGGCATTAATCAGAATGGAACTTGTCTGAGGTGTCAGGACATTGATAATATATTGAATACAGCTTTTACCGTTGATCTCTATGAGGCCCTTGTTGATACCCGCCATGCGATTGGCCTGACCACCGGCAAGAATGATCGCAGTAAAAGGAAGTTGTTCTCTTTTGTTTTCCGTTTGTGGCATAGTGACCATTATATCAATTTATGTGGTAAAGAGCTGAATGCGTATTGATCGAGAGCGGGTGAGTGAGGAACAACGGCAGAATATTACTCATTTCCTGGATGCACTGTGGATGGAGCGTGGTCTGAGCAAACATACCCTGGCAGCGTATCGCAATGACTTGTTGGGTTTTGCTGCCTGGCTCATTGCTGGTGATAAATCATTATTGCAAGTAAGTCGACAGGATCTGTTGGCTTATCTTGCCTATCGTGTATCCGGGGGAGCTCAACGTAGTACCAGTGCCCGTCTTTTGGCTAGTCTGCGAGCTTATTATCATTATCATGTACGAGAAGGGCACCTACAGGAAGATCCCAGTGCTCAGGTGGAGTTTCCGCGTCTCAATCGTTTATTGCCAGATTCACTGAGCGAGGATGAGGTTGATGCTTTATTAAATGCACCGGATGTCAGTACTGCGCTCGGTCTGCGTGACCGCACCCTATTGGAGATTCTTTATGCGACAGGTCTGCGTGTCTCCGAGTTAATTATGTTGTCCCAGGATCAGGTGGATGAGGTGCAGGGCTTGATTCGGGTGCTTGGCAAAGGTAACAAGGAACGTCTGGTGCCGGTGGGTGAGGAGGCGCTGTATTGGCTTAAACGCTATCTTCAAGAGGCAAGAACAGGTTTATTACAACAGGTACAGAATATCTATCTGTTTCCTGGGCGTGGACAAAAGGCATTGTCTCGTCAGGCGGTTTGGTATCGGGTCAAACATTATGCACGCAAGGCGGATATAAACAAGTCCTTATCACCGCATACCATGCGCCATGCCTTTGCTACACACTTATTGAATCATGGGGCTGATCTTCGTGTCGTGCAGATGTTATTGGGGCATAGTGACTTGTCCACAACTCAGATATATACGCATGTTGCGCGTGAGCGTTTACAGTCTATCCATGCCTGCCATCATCCGCGCGGTTGATGATGTTTTGAATTTTTATTCGTTAACTTCCAGCAGATCAAAGTAAAAACTTGTCGTTTCTTCATTGCTATTGAAGTCAATCTTCCCTTTGTGTTTATTGATGATGCCTCGGGCAATACTCAGACCCAGCCCTGTGCCGCCTTTTTGTCGGCTATCGGATGAATCAGACTGGGTGAATTTTTCGAATAATCGGGGATAGAACTCCTTGGGAATTGATGGGCCATGATTGCTGATCGATACCCGTATCCACCCCTGTTGGCGATCCACTGAGACCTCAACATTGCCCTCTTTCGGTGAGAACTTTGCTGCGTTTGACAGGAAATTCACCATGACCTGTGTTAAGCGTTCTTTATCAGCCAGTACATATACATTTTTTACTTTCTGTGTGATGATAAATTTGACACCATACTGCTCACTATAGGCTGTATTGTCTTCCACAACCTGTTCAATAAAGGGCATGACTTCAAGCTTTTTAAAGTCAAAATCCGTTTGATCGGATTCAATCTTCTGAATGTTTAATAAATCATTAATTAGCCACAATAAACGATTGGTATTGTTATCGGCTATTTTTAATAGTTTGTTGACCTGTTCAGGTAATTTATCAGTAGTCGCGTCACGCATGAGCCGAATAGCCCCATGAATGGATGTGAGAGGTGTGCGTAATTCATGGCTGACGGTGGAAATAAACTCACCTTTCATTTGTTCAATATGGATGCGTTCTGTTATGTCACGCAAAACGCCAACAAATCCTCGTTGGTTCTCCCCCTTTATACTTGTAACTTTTAATTCCAGTGGGAATGTAGAGCCATCTTTACGACGACCTTTTAAGTCTCTTGTTTTGTTAATGATACGGGAAAGATGTAAGGGTGCTTTATCCACATATTGATGATGGGCGTGGCGTTCTTTTTCAGGTAGTAGAATGGAGACGTTTTTACCTATAACTTCATCAGCTTGATAAAGGAATATTTTTTCTGCTGCCAGATTGAAGCTGGTGACGATGCCTTTATTGTCGATCGTAATAATAGCATCTGCGATGGATTCAAGTATTGTGCGCTGATAATCCTCGCTGACCTCAAGTGAATGGGTGCGTTGGTAGATCTGTTTTTCCAAACTGTTATTCAGTTCCTGTAGCTTCGCCCGGGTTTCGTTGACCTGATGTGTCATGGTGGTGAAACTTCGGGCCAATACACCAATCTCATCCGTGCGTTGAATGGGCAGGTTTGTCATGGTAGGTTTTTGATGAGAAAAACCATCCATTGCGCTGGCCATCTGTTTGAGCGGACGAGTAAGATGAATGGCAAATAACACGCCAATGGCGGCTCCGACTAATGCCAGTAGTAGTCCCCACAGTGAGATATAATTAAGTACCTTTGATTGTGCGGCAACAATACTGTCGTAATCCTGGGACAGGATGACTGCAATAAAACGTTTTGGATTTTCGGGATCAAAAGGTATCCGGGTAAAATTAATGACCTTTTTAGTCTGCTTGTTATCAGGCATTAATGTTAATTGGGAATCATTATTCTCTGGTAGATAGAGTTTGGCTAGTTGGGGGATGTCCTTCTGAATACGAAAACGTTTACCTCGATCAAAACCATAGGTCTTGCTGGAATCAGGGTGTAATAAATAGCCTCCCTGATCATTGGTAACATAAAAGGCATAATCATTCTTTTGTTCCACATACTCTTGTATAGCACGTAATTCACGACCAATCTCGGCAGTAATCACCACCAGGCCGGCTAATTTACCCGTTATTGAATCAAAAACAGGTGTAGTACTCCGTTTGACCTCTTGATAAGGCGTGACTACCTTGCCAAATTCGCGATTAAGATTGATCTCTGATACATATACCGCACCGGATTTTAATTTAAGTGCCTCACGGACATAGGTGCGATTTGATTTATTCTGTAGTTTGTCGTCGGAATAATGGGCAACCCTTGAGCCCGTGCGGTAAACATGAACGAGTTCCTGCCCCTGCTCGTTTATAAAGCGAATGGATAGATAACTTGATTTTCTTTGTAGTTGAGATTCAAAGATCTTTTCCAGCCGTTGGCGCCATTGTTTGTATGTGACATCGTTGATACGACTATGTAACATGCCTTGAATAGGGGGGGTGTTTGCCAGAAATAGTACATCTTCATCATGGGTGTTTATAATGGTTTGTAGCATTTGACTGGCATGTCGAATATCAGCGGCAATATCGTCCAATGCATGCTTTACACGAAGCTCTATGCTTTGTTTGTAAAATAGTCCACCGACAATACCAGAGCTGATTAGTACCAGAACGACAAAACTGATGCTGAGCCGGTGAACAATAGATTTTTTGATAAAACGACTGATTATCACTGGGTTCTATTCGTTAGAGTGAGCGCGGTAAATTTCTTTTATATCATCAGCCAGTGTTACTGGATTGAATGGCTTGGCAATAACACCCATTGCCCCCATTTTTTTTAGTTCGTTGATTTCATCTGTTTGAACCTTTGCGGTCATGAATATTGCCGGGATAGTATCAAGTTCAGGAATAGCTTTTAGTGCCTTTAATGTGTCAGGCCCATTCATTCCGGGCATCATGACATCAAGTAAAAACAGGTCAGGTGAGAAATTAACAACTCTGGCAATCGCGTCGGTCCCAGAACTACAGACTAATAACTCAAAACCACCCAGTTCACATAATGCTATTTTTACCAATTCCTGTATATCCGGTTCATCCTCTACATATAATATCCGTTTCAGGTCTGTCATCGGAGCCCCTTGTTTTTTCGATGCTTGAATAAAATAATAACATAAATTCTGAGGCATTTTCGATAGGGAACCAAAGTGTTTGCTGAATGTCGGCTAATAGTAGACAATGATCTGCTAAATTTGCTTTCTCAATGAAATAATTCGGGTGTATCTGGGATGAAAAAAACTTTTATACTGGCCTTGTTGCTTGTTTCTCAAACGTTATTGGCGGCAAGCGATGATGCCGCAGTTCGTGCTGCTTTACGTTCTATTAATCCAGGTGTTCAGCCGAGTAGCGTGACCCCTTCATCGGTTAATGGTCTGTATGAGGTGGTGAATGGACCACGTCTGTTTTATGTCACCAGTGATGGTAAGTATATGATTCAGGGTGATGTGATTGATATAAAAAAGAGAGAAAATATCACAGAGGCACGACGGGTTGATATAAGAGTTGGTGCTGTTGATGCGATTGGTGAGGATAAGATGATTATCTTTGCCCCTGAAAAGACTGATCACACGATCACGGTCTTTACTGATATTGATTGTGGCTATTGTCGTAAGCTGCATGGTGAAATGGATGAATTGAATGCCTTGGGTATCAAGGTGCGTTATTTGTTTTACCCACGTTCCGGGGTGAACACCTCCTCTTATTACAAGGCGGTGACGGTGTGGTGCTCGGATGATCAAAAACAGGCGTTGACAGATTCTAAATCGGGTGTAACTCTTCCACGCAAGGATTGTAGTAACCCTGTCAAACAGCATATGGCTATGGGCGAGATGTTGGGCGTTAGTGGTACGCCAACTATTTTGCTGGAGAATGGGCGAATCATACCCGGTTATGTGCCCGCTAAGCGTTTGTTGAAGATTATGGAAAAGGAGCGTTAAAGCAGGTCTTTTTGAATATACTGACGTTTGTCAGGTTTGCCATTCCATTCATCAGCATCGGCAGGGGGAGCTTTCATTTTGGTGATTACCGGCCATTGCAGTGCCAGTGAGGCGTTGATATCAACAAAATCCTCTTGTCCTGGTGGCAGTTCATCTTCAGGGAAAATGGCGGCAATGGGACATTCTGGTTCACACAAGGTACAATCAATGCATTCTTCTGGATCAATAACAAGGAATTCAGGGCCTTCGTGAAAGCAGTCTACCGGGCAGACCTCAACGCAATCAGTATATTTACATTTAATGCAGTTTTCGGTGACGACGTAGGTCATGTTAGGCTCTCATTATTGGGGCGGTAGGGCGCGTACCACGCACCATTGCTAAATAAAACGAAAAAAACGTTAAATAGTTTGGCTTTGTGCCGATGATAGTAACTCGGAAGCCCATGATATTCGGGTTAATTATATATTTAACATTTAGTTAAGCAAGAGATTTGCAGGTAAATCGAGTATTTTGAGCCAGAAAATTTTCAGTTATGAGGTTATTGTAGAACCTGATTTACAACGTCTCTCAAGGTTAATCCTGGAGGCGGTAAGTGATTTTGCTGGTGATATGTTCAAATCAACTCGGAATCTCATCCCTATTATTGATCATATTCGCCATCGTTTACATGAAAACAATGGAGCTCAGAAGATTGCTCTGCTTCTGGATGGCAATCAGTTGTTGGTTAAATATGGTCTGCAGGAAGATCCATTGTCACGCTTGTATGAGGCCCCGGCTACCAGTAAGGTTACGGACGTGGCTCTGCGCCTGAAGCAGGCCTGTGAGATTGCAGACCCGGATTTGCTAACCCATCGTAACAAGAAGATATCAAAAGAACTGGCAGATTACATGCGACAGGCAGCGGATCAGATCCATGATATGGAATCTGTGCTGGAAAATAAGAAGGAAGAGCTTAAGGAATCTCTGCGTGTTGCCGAGACGGATAGCTTGACAGGTTTGTTGAACCGTGGGGGCTATGATGATCGTTTACGTGAGGCAGTATTGCGTAGTTCAAGACAGGGTGAAGCGTTAAGTTTAATTATGATTGATGTCGATGAATTCAAGGAAGTGAATGATAGTCACGGACATCAATATGGTGATGAGCATTTGCGAAAAGTAGCCGAGTGTATGGTGACAGTGGCTCGACAGGATGTGGATTTTTCTTGTCGCATTGGTGGTGATGAATTTGCTATTGTTGCCTTTTGTGATGTGGGTGTGGCTCGAAAAATGGCGGAACGGGTGTTGGATTGCATGGGTGGTGGGTTGAGTCTGGGCGTGTCTCAAATGAAACCGGATGATGATATTGATACTTTGATTGCACAGGCGGACGAGGCCTTGTATGCAGCAAAGCGTAATGGACGTTCACAGGTCGTTGTAGCACCTTTTGTGACGTTATCTGAACAAGCATAAGAGTAGACAATAATGAAGTTATTGATGGAACAGATTAGTAATGATGGCAGTAGTGAAGTTCTGGTGCGTTCTAAATTACGTGCTGTCTCTCGTCGCATGGGTTTTTCGGATATCAAACGTGAACATCTGGCCTTGGTGTGCCAGGAGATGCTGACTAATCAGGTGAAATATGCTGAAGGTACGGGTGTCATCCAGATATGGGAGTCGTATCAGCCTTGTCATGCACTGGAATTCTTTTCCTTGGATTATGGTCCGGGTATTACCAATATTCCGGCAGCGATGGAAGATGACTACTCCAGTTCGGGTACTTTAGGTAAAGGCCTGGGCACGATACAACGCCTATCAGATCAGAGCGGTTTCTTTAGTGTTCCCAATGGCTTGACCAGGGATGCACCATGGAATGGTATGGCTGTATGGGCACGTTTTAATCTGGATGACGAGTGTGGTGATAAGGTAAGGCAGTATGATATTGGGCAATATCTGCGCGCCTATCACGAAGGGCCACATAATGGTGACCGTGTGTGTATGAATGAAAGCTATGGTAAGGTGCGCTGGTTACATATGGATGGTCTGGGGCACGGTGCTTCGGCAGAAGAGGTGGTGATTAATAAATGTGAAATTCTGGATATTCAGGAACCACTGGATAACCTGATGAATGTACTGGACGGGCGTTTCAGAGGGAGTTGTGGTGCAGTCGCAACATTGGGTGAGGTGGATGGTGATGGATCAACAGCCAGTGTGTATGGGGTAGGAGATATGAGTACCTATCTAGTGAGCCGTGGTCAGTTGAAGAGCATTCCTTTTGCACCCGGGATATTAGGGCATGAGCATGGTGCTATTCAAGGCTGTGAGCTGAATTTTTCGGATCAGGCGATATTGATAACAGCTTCCGATGGTATTCGACGTAATTGGGATCTGACAAGTTTTCCGGGGCTATGGCGTCTCCATCCACAATTTATAGCCCTCTTTTTAGGCCAGGTACTAGGTCGGGGCAATGACGATAAATCATTATTTGTAATTAGAAAGGCAAACAGGATATAGGTGATAGTATGGCTAAGGATACACAGCAGGAAAAAACAATTAACCAGGTACTTATTGAGCAGTTAATGCTTAATGTCGGTAAGATATCCCAGGTAATCGAGACCCAGGGTAAGAATATCTTCTGTCAGGCCAATATTCTTTCCAGGGATGAGATTAATGATTATAGCCTGGAATTTCTGGAATTATTTGTTGCCTTTCTACAAGCGGGCAAGGAGATTGATCGGAGAGGTAATGAGTTTAAGGCGTTGCGCCAGTTCTTTACCACCTTCTCTCAGCAGATCCAGGTGCGCGGTGGAACGCTGGAAGAATTTGTGCGCTATATTCAGTTTTTGCAGGGGGTGATGCTGGCCGAAATGGAGTCTGATCAAGGGCTGAGTTTTGAACAGACCAAAGGCGTATTGTTGTTACTGGCATCGGTATTTAATGATATTATCCTGGATGTGTTTCATATCTATCTGGGTGAGCGTGAGAAGACCATTAGTGCCCAGCAAGATGAGTTGAAGGAAGTCTCGACCCCGATTACCGAGATTTGGGATGGAGTGCTTACCTTGCCTATTATTGGTACACTGGATTCTTCACGCACCATGATGGTGATGGAACGTCTGTTATCCAAGATCGAGTCAGAACGTTCCAAGGTAGTGGTGATGGACATTACCGGAGTGATGGCGATTGATTCACAGGTCTCGCATCATCTGATTCAGATGATTCGTGCTATTAGTTTGATGGGTGCGGATGCGA
This sequence comes from Gammaproteobacteria bacterium, assembly GCA_013151035.1. Taxonomy (NCBI): domain Bacteria; kingdom Pseudomonadati; phylum Pseudomonadota; class Gammaproteobacteria; species Gammaproteobacteria bacterium. The sequence continues at coordinate 5,988 of JAADJB010000051.1, read as the reverse complement.
TTTTAACGGGTATTCGTCCAGAGATTGCACGAGCCTTGACCAGTCTGAATATCGATCTTGGTGGGGTGGTGACGCGTTCAACTTTGTCAGAAGGGTTGAAAGAGGCCTTCCGTATATTACATATTGAGGTGAGCTCGGTCGGTCGTTGATCTTGTCGCTCTACTGAGGTTTTTAAATGATTAATGGCATGCACCTGACACCGATTGGGGATAGTAACGTATTACTGGAACCAGGTGAGGGTCTTGATCCTTCGAATACGGATGACTATATGGATATGGTTGCGCGTTTTATGCAACAACATCGTATCCGCCGTTTGATTTATGATCTGGGTAATGTGCGTATGATTGATCAGGTTTATTATGCCTGGTTAGTTAAGCTTCATAGCCTGTGCAAGGTAAGTTCTGTTGAGATGGTAGCGGTTAATATTACACCGGCTGCCGCCTTTTCCCTGTCTATGATTATTGATGGTAGGCCACCATTTGCCTGTAAACTGGATGTTGATCGAGCGAGAGGATTGACCTGACCTGTTGATGCTGGTGCGCATCATAATTAATCTTCCCGACAAATATTCTTTAACTTAAATAATATATCCAGTGCCTGTCGAGGTGACAGATCTTCTGGTTCAATCCCTTCCATCGCATCTTCTAACGGATGTGCATCGTGGCTTTGAAATAGACCCATCTGGTCGTTTTCTTTAGCACTCTGTATGGTTGTCTGTGTGCCTGTACCTTTTTCCAGTCGTTGCAGTTGCTGCCTGGCCTGATCCAGGACATGAGCAGGTACGCCGGAAAGTGCGGCAACATGTAGACCATAACTGCGATCAGCAGGCCCGTCTTTGACCGTATGTAAAAATACAATCTTGTCACCATGTTCCATGGCATCCAGGTGTACATTCTGGATCTGGGGATATTGTTGTTGCAGATCGGTCATCTCAAAATAGTGAGTAGCAAACAAGGTCATCGCCTTGATGCGGTTGCCTAGATCCATCGCACACGACCAGGCTAGAGCCAGACCATCATAGGTGCTGGTACCACGACCAATTTCATCCATTAATACCAGACTATTCTCGGTGGCATTGTGCAGGATATTGGCGGTCTCGGTCATCTCCACCATGAAAGTCGAATGACCACGCGCCAGATCATCAGCGGCACCAATGCGGGTAAATATTCGATCGACAGGACCGAGTATGGCTTGTTCAGCAGGGACAAAACTGCCGATATGCGCCAATAAGGTGATGAGCGCGGTTTGTCGCATATAGGTGGACTTACCCCCCATATTCGGGCCGGTAATAATCAGCAGGCTGCGTTGTTTATGTAACTCGGTGTCATTGGCAATAAAGGGTTTGTTTAACACTTTTTCAACGACAGGATGCCGTCCACCGATGATGTGGATACCGCGTTCTGCACTGAATTCAGGGCGGCGCCAGTCCAGGGTGTCGGCACGTTCAGAAAAACAGCATAATACATCGAGTTCGGCTAATGCCTCGGCACAGTCCTGTAGTCCGGGGATGAAGGGCAGAAGGTAATCCAGCAATTGTTCATACAACATTTTTTCGCGCGCCAGTGCACGCTCACGCGCACTGAGCACCTGATCTTCAAACTGTTTGAGTTCAGGGGTAATAAATCGTTCGACCGCCTTTAGGGTTTGACGTCGCTGGTAGTCTTCCGGCACCTGATCAGAATGTAGACGACTAATCTCCAGGTAATAACCATGTACCCGGTTGTAGCGCACCTTGAGGCCATTGATGCCACTGCGTTCACGTTCACGTTGTTCCAGATCGAGTAGAAACTGGTCAGCGTTTTCACTCAGGCCACGCAGCTTATCCAGTTCGGCATCAAAGCCGGGTGCGATCATACCACCATCCCGGGTCAACAGAGGCGGGGTTTCGATAATCGCCTGTTGCAGGTGTTGACTGAGTGTTGGGTGTTCATCCATGCGTTTTAATAATGCTGTAATCAGCGGGTCATCAATCAATGTTAGTTGATTGTGTAGCTCCGGGATCCTGAGCAAGGTGTCACGCAGACTGCTCAGATCTCTGGGACGTGCCGATTTCAAAGCGATGCGGGAGAGGATACGTTCAATATCGTACAGGCCGCGTAGCGCCTCTTGTAGCCCCTGGAAATAATGATTGTTCAGTAGCGCATCAATACACTGGTGGCGTTGACGTAATATCTCGTGCTGACGTATAGGCCGATTTAACCAGCGCCGCAATAAGCGGCCACCCATCGCTGTAGCGCTGCTATCCAGAACTCCAAGTAGGCTGTGTTCTTTTTGACCAGATTGCGCTTGTTCCAGTTCCAGGTTACGTCGACTAGCAGCGTCAAGGATGACTGTATTGTCGTGGGTCTCAATGCGCAGACCGCGTAGATGAGGTAATGCCGCCTGTTGTGTCTCCTTGACATAATGCAGCAGGGCACCGGCCGCAATGGTTGCCGTATGATAATGCTGGCAACCAAAGCCACTGAGGTCTTTGGTGGCAAACTGTTCACATAGATAACGCAGTGCCGTATCCAGATCAAAGTGCCAGGGTGGTCGGTTCTTGATCCCAGGATATTGCTGTAGTGCTATGGGCAGGGAAGTCTGTTCATTCCACAAGATCTCTACCGGCTTGAGGCGTTCCAGTTCATTGAGCAGGTTATCCTCACCCTCAAATTCACCGAGGGTAAAGCGGCCACTGGCCAGATCCAGACTGGCAATGCCAAAGCGAGATCCATCAAGATGAATAGCCGTTAATAAATTCTCACGACGATCCTCCAGTAAGGCCTCATCGGTAACAGTACCCGGAGTGACAATACGAACCACGCGCCGCTCAACTGGCCCCTTACTAGTGGCCGGGTCACCGACCTGCTCACAGATGGCGACCGATTCACCGGCGCGGATCAGACGCGCCAGATATTGCTCAGAGGCATGATGGGGAATACCCGCCATCGGAATCGGTTCCCCCGCCGATTGACCGCGTGTGGTCAGCGTGATATCAAGGATCTTCGAGGCACGTCGTGCATCGTCATAAAACATCTCATAAAAATCACCCATACGGTAGAACACCAGGATATCCGGGTGCTCAGCCTTGATGCGTAGAAATTGCTGCATCATTGGCGTATGGGTTGCTTTATTAGTGGTTGATTTGCTTGTTTTTTTCTTCATTAAGATTCAATATTTATGTTATAATACAGTCAGTTACAGGGCTTTAGCATGTATCGTATTGTTACTTTGTGTTTCATTGAGATACATATGTTTTCATAAAAAAGTGTAACAAAAAGTGTAGCTTTTATTTTTCGAAATCCACTGATCTTGAAAAAGTTACACTTTTTGCAGAATTCTCCAAATTTCTGAACTTGCTCCGTAATGGATGTAACAGATCATTAATGTGAAAGGACTATTATTATGCAAACCACTCTAAATACCAAGCTAGAAAAAAAGCCGCTTTCATCCAGGGCTATTGAGACAATGAAACCTAACGATAAAACAAAGACTGATTCAGGAGAAAACTCCGGGTTACGCATAAAATGTGGGGCAGCCGGAACAAAAACCTTCTTTTATCGTTATAAAAGCCCACTAACAGGCAAGCTGGTACAGATAAAGATCGGAAATTACCCGACAGTGAAGTTGGCGAATGCAAGGTTACAGTTACAGGAGCTTAAAGAGATTCGTCGATCAGGGCGGTGTCCAGCAAGTGAGCTTAAGTTAAAAAATCAAGAAATGAAGAAAAAATCAGCGCTAGGTATCCGTGGCAATGGGTTTACTATTGAAGATATGGTCGAGTTATATTTAACGCAATATATTGAAGATAAAATCATTAATGGCAAGCAGGTTAAAGATGCACGTAAACCAAAAGGTCAGGCTGAGACGCGGAGAACATTATATGGTGATGCTGTGCGGGTTTTGGGTCAAAAACAGGCTTCTGATATTAAACGAAAGGATATTTCCAGCTTGATTATTGAGATAGTTAATCGTGGGGCCAATGTTCAGGCCGGTAATGTTCTGCGTGAATTTTCATCTGCCTTTGAATTTGCTATTGGGATGGACATGTTTGATGATGAATTTTCAAATCCATGCATTTCTGCAAAGAATTCTATATTGAAGTTAGGGATGAGGCTTACTAGTCAGAGAAGAAGGCGTAATCTGAGTGACGATGAATTAAGGCAATTTTTGAGATGGTTGCCTGGTTCGGTTTTTACAGTAACACAAAAGAATATTCTTCGTTTTACATTGTAGACAGGCTGTAGAGTTTTTAAAGCTGTTGAAATTAACAACAGGTGATTACCTTTTTCCATCCCAGAAGACAGGGTTGCCTCTTCAGCAAAAGGCTTTAAGTGAACAAGCATGGCATTTAAGAAAAACAAAACGAATGCTTGAAATGGAGCATTGGAGTCCTCATGATTTAAGACGCACGGTGATAACAGGGCTTTCACGTCTTAAATGTAGGAGTGAAGTTGCAGAGGCTATACTGGGGCATGCTAGAAAGGGGATAGAAGGGACTTATGATCTTTACGGCTATGAAGATGACTGTCGTATATGGCTTCAGAAGTGGGCGGATTACATGGATGAGTTGCTGATGGCTTGATAAATGATAGTGTTATAATCGGAGTGTCGATTTGTTATTTAATGTGGAGTAGTGCGGCATACTTAATATGAAAAAGAAAAATGCATACCAGTTTCGGATAGAGCTATTGGGGATTGAACCATCAATATGGCGTTTAATCGAGGTTTCATCGAATTATAGCTTTTGGGATCTTCATATTGCTATACAAGATTCGATGGGCTGGCTCGATTATCACCTCCATTCGTTTAGTATTGTACCTCCGGGGAAGAAGAAAAAGTCTGTATTAATAGGGATGCCAGATGATGAATTTGAACCAGATACATTGCCTGGTTGGGATGTGCCATTAGCGCAATATTTTTTTGATCCTGGTGACGAGGCAATGTATGAATATGATTTCGGTGATGGTTGGAATCATAGGGTTGTTCTCGAAGGAATATATCTACAGAAGGATGGTGTGAGATATCCCAACTGTATTGATGGTAAACGTGCCTGTCCACCGGAGGACTGTGGTGGTGCTACAGGTTATTACCAGTTACTTGAGGCACTTGCTGATCCTGATCATGAGGAATATGAAGGCATGATTTATTGGTTGAGTCATCATGCAAAAAACTATCATCCTTATGACCCTGAAGGTTTTGAGCCAGACAATGTGGAATTTGATGACCCAGAGGAAAGGTTAAAGAAGGCTTTTCAGAATTGATGGTTTTTCTGGGTATGTCACACTTGCAAGATACTCTATTGCAGTTTAAATTAGGGTGGTAAGATATCGATTTAACCAGAAGTTTTATGAGTGATGCTCTGGTGCTTATAGAGGAAAGAATATGCCGTCAATATCAGCATTTTATGGGATTATAGTCTATATGTATTTTATGGATAATAAGCAGCATCACCTTCCTCATATCCATGTTAAATATCAAGAACATGAAGTCGTGGTATCGATTCCTGAAGGCGATATTCTGGAAGGGAGTATACCGACTGCTAAAATAAAGCTTTTGCAGGCATGGATTGAAATACATAAAGATGAGCTTGTGGCTGATTGGGCATTAGCGGTAGCGGGTGAAAAACCCTATAAAATAGAACCGTTGAGGTGAGGCTATGAATCCGAGAGTTAGTGAAGTATCAGTTAATAATGATTATCAGTTGAGCCTTATTTTTACTAATGGTGAAAAGGGTATTTATGATTGCTCAAAATTACTTGATTTTGGTGTCTTCAAAGAGCTACAAGACAGACATTATTTTAAGCAAGTAAAAGTGATTGATGGTACGGTGGTATGGCCTCATGAACAAGATATATGTCCTGACACACTGTACCTGGACGCCGTTAAGTAGATTGTCATAATGCTATTAAAGTTTAGGCTCTTCAGGAAAATTAGTGGGTAAAATATAGCGGATTCGTAACAAGAGAGATCGTTTTTCAGGGGATTAGGGTAGAGCATCCTGCCCCA
>JAADJB010000050.1 GCA_013151035.1 Gammaproteobacteria bacterium | reverse complement strand
CGTTTCTTTATGTTGATGGTATGTTGAACTTCCATCATGGCGCATTACGACGCCGTATTAAAGGGGGAGGAGACCATCTCATCACCCTACCAACAGACTATTATTTCACCAGTTGGTTCATGTCAAAAATGGGTAACAGGATAGCTAGCACAATCGTCAGCACTACGGCACCCATTAATACGATCAACAACGGCTCAAACAGACCCAGTAGCTTGGCAATAGTGGTTTCCAACTCCCGTTCCTGATTAGTTGCCGAACGTTCCAGCATCTCATCCAGATTACCACTTGCCTCACCACTGGCAATCAAATGAATCATCATTGGGGGGAAATACCCGCTTTTTTCCAGCGCCACGCGAATACTGGCACCTTCACGTACCCGTGAGGCACCTTCTTCCACTGCCTCTTTCATTGGCAAATTAGATAACACCTTTGCCGATATTCTCATCGCCTCCAGCACCGGCACTCCACTGGCACTCAGAATACTAAAGGTGCGTGCAAAACGCGCCGTATTAGCGCCTTGAACCAGGGTCTTGATCAAAGGAAGCTTTAACAAGAACTGATGCACCCTGCGTTTGACATCATCGTGTTGCATCAAACGATTGGCGGCCACGATCAGCAACACCAATAACACCAACATCCAGAAACCATAGGCCTGAAAAAACTCACTGACCGAGATGAGCGCACGCGTCAACCAGGGCAATTCCTGACCGATATTATCAAACACCTGTACCACTTCCGGCACTACATAAGTCAACAGGAACACCACCACCACGATGGCCATAATCGTTAATACGGAAGGGTAGATTAATGCCATCTGAGTCTTTTGTTTCAGATCATGCTGACGCTCGGCATAATCGGCTAATTGTTCTAGCACAACCTCAAGATGCCCCGAGCGTTCACCTGCGGCAACCGTGGTACGAAATAAATCAGGAAATGCCTGCGGAAACTCAGACAGACCATCAGCCAGAGAGTGACCTTCCATCACGCGTGAACGCACCGCCATCATCATACTTTTTAAATGCGCCTTTTCAGTCTGCTGAGAGACTGTTTGCAGCGCCTCTTCTAATGGCAGGCAACGCACTAAAGTTGCCAACTGCCGCATAATCAGCGCCAGATCTGTCGCACTAACACCGCGTTTGAGATGTAAACCCAAGCCACCCTTGCTTTTCTTTTGTACCACTTCATCAACGGATAGCGGTGTCCAGCCCTTTTCGCGTAACTGTTGGCGAACTTGACGCGCGGTATCACCCTCCAGCACACCCTTAAGCTCGCTGCCTTTAACATCCAGGACTGTATATTCAAATGCACCCATTACTACTGCCCTATTAACTCAAGAGACAGGAGTGGTTTCTCTCTAACAGAGACCGTTGCCCGCATGGACGCGGGCATCGAGCCACCATGGATGGTTTCACGGCGTGTCTCTGTTAGAGAGGAGCCTCTCATGTCTCGAACCTACCTGACATATTTTTGTCACTGCTAACCGGATTAACCAACAACGTTAATCCTCCCGAGTCACACGTAAAACCTCAGCAACCGTAGTCATACCATCCAGTACGCGGCGCCGACCATCTGCAGCAATGCCCTCGCTATGTTGTCGTGCATAGGCCTCAAGCTCATGTTCACCCGCCCCATCATGAATCATGGTGCGCATAGTATCATCGACCTCAATCAGCTCATAGATACCCATGCGTCCACGATAACCCGACTGATTACAATGCACACAACCGGTTGCCTTATACAAGGTGGGGGCCTGTTGCCCAACCATGCCCAACATCTTGCAATCAGCATCGTTCGCGATGTAGCTCGTTTTACACTCATCACACAATACACGTACCAGACGCTGCGCCAACACACCGATCAGACTGGACGACAATAGAAAAGGTTCTACCCCCATATCACGCAAACGTGCCACTGCACCCACTGCGGTATTGGTATGCAGGGTGGATAATACCAGATGACCAGTAAGGCTGGACTGCACCGCAATCTCGGCGGTCTCCAGATCCCTGATTTCACCCACCATCACCACATCAGGATCCTGTCTTAAAATGGCACGCAGACCGCGCGCGAAGGTCATATCCACCTTGGTATTGACCTGAGTTTGTCCGATACCATCGAGATAATATTCAATTGGATCTTCCACCGTCATAATATTACGGCTCTTGTCATTCAAGCGCGTTAATCCGGCATATAACGTCGTTGTCTTACCCGACCCGGTGGGCCCTGTCACCAGAATAATACCGTGTGGTCGACGAATCAGATGATCCAGACGCTGCAATGAATCCGCCTGCATACCCAGATGTTCAAGATTCAGGCGACCGGCTTTTTTATCCAGCAGACGCATCACCACACGCTCACCATGACCTGAAGGCAGGGTGGATACACGCACATCAACGGCACGCCCGGCTACACGTAAGGAAATACGGCCATCCTGCGGGATACGTTTTTCAGCGATATCCAGATGTGCCATTACCTTGATGCGCGACACCAGCAAGGGTGCCAATACACGCTGCGGTGTCAACACCTCACGCAATACACCATCCACTCGAAAACGCACAACCAGCCTGTCTTCAAAGGGTTCAATATGGATATCAGAGGCATTCTCTTTAATCGCCTCGGTCAACAAGGCATTAATCAAACGAATAATAGGCGCATCATCTTCGCTTTCCAGCAGATCCTCAGGTTCAGGCATGTGTTGAGCAATATGAAAAAGATCTTCCTCATCGCCCATATCTTCCATCAACTGCATCGCCTCACTGGAATCATGCTCATAAGAGGCTGCCAGACGCTCATCAAAATTAGCTGCGTCAACTTGTTCCAGAATTAATGGGCAAGCCATATAGCGACGAATTTCAGCCACGACAGAACGATTCAGCCCTGCCTTATACTGGATACGCACCGCGCCTTCTTCTTTACCCGCCATCAACACACCATGCCGTTTAGCAAATAAAAAAGGCAGCGAAGGTATACGTCGATCCAGCTCAGGATTAACCGCCGCCGTCTCGTGTGCTGATGTTATTTCAGTCACTACCGGTAACCTTTTTTTCCAGCTCAGGCAAAACCAGTGGAGACTCGCCCCACATGAGGCTGACCCCATTCTTGCCGTACATCAATTGCTGTGAACGTACAAAATTATATTTATCCTCGGTAACGCGCGCAGTATCGGCTTCCGTACGCATAATCACCGGATGCAGGAACACCATCAGATTGGTCTTTTCCTTGGTGGTCTTACGCGACTTAAATAATTCGCCCACTATAGGAATTGCACCCAGGAAGGGAATACGTTGTTCACCCTCGACCAGTTTATCTTCCATTAAACCGCCCAGAATAATCATTTGTCCATCATCCACTATGACACTGGTCTTGATCGAGCGTTTATCGGTAATCACATCGGCACCGGTACTACCACCACTCAGGCTGGATACCTCTTGCTCAATAACCAGTTTAATCGAATTACCTGCATTGATCTGCGGCTTAACCTTAAGGGTTAAACCCACATCCTGACGCTGAATTGTCTGAAAAGGATTAACCGATGAACTAACGCCCGATGTACCCGAGTAAGAACCGGTTAAAAAAGGAACATTTTGACCGACAACAATCTCGGCCTCTTCATTATCCAGGGTCATCAGTGTCGGTGTAGAAAGAATATTGGTTTTTGAATCACCGGACAAAGCACGTAACACCATGGCAAAGTTCATGACCGAGCTATTAAAACGTCCCAGACCCAGCGTCAGCCCATCATTAATAGAGGGTGCTGAACCTGCTGCAATCGCCGCACCAATCTGCCCAATATTCTGCCCACTGCCCGAACCAAACCCACTCACAGCAACCGGTGAAGTTCCTCTAGGGCGACCATCCAGTATCCACTGCACCCCTAACTCTTCCGCCTTGTCTGAAGACACCTCGGCAATAATAGCCTCAACCAGAACCTGGGCACGGCGAATATCCAGCTTACGAATCACCTCTTTCAGTGAACGCATCACATCCTGTGGCGCTGTAATCACCAGCGCATTAGTGCTCTCATCGGCCTGAATATCAAACGTACGACGTGATGACGATGATCGAGATGCTACACCACCCACAGCACCGCCCTTACCTCCTGCCACCTTGTTTTGTGCCGTACCCACACCCTTTAGCACCTTGACCAGATCAGGTGCCTGAGCATACTTAAGATAAATTACAGAGGTATTGCCATTGCGTTCCAACGGAGTATCCAGGTGTGCAATCAAGGCGCGTAAACGTAACCGCTCTGCTCGAGCACCGCCTAACAAGATACTATTGGTCCGTTCATCTGCCACCATGGTCAGACCACCTGCTGCCACTGCTGACTTGCCCTTGCCTCTACTGCCTCCTCCGCCACTACTACGCGACAGGGCACTCAGAACTCTAACCACCTCAACGGCTGAGGCATATTCCATCGCAACTAATTCAATCTCGCTGTCACTGGCCTGATCAATTCGCTTAATAATATTAACCAGACGCTCTACATTGGCCGCACGATCAGATAGAATCAGGACATTAGTCGTTGGGTAGGCTGCAAGATGTCCTTGTTGCGGAACCAATGGACGTAAAATCGGCACCAACTGAGCAGCAGGCACATTATCGACCTGCACAATCCGTGTCACCATTTGATCACCCAAACCACCACTGTCACTACCCACCGTTGGAATACTATCCTGTTTAGCATTAACCTCCGGTACAATCTTGATCACCTCACCACTAGGTACTGCGGAAAAACCATGCACCCGTAAGATTGAAAGAAACACCTGATAGACTTCTTCACTATCCATTGCCTTTGATGAGATCACCGTAACCTTACCCTTGACCCGTGGATCCACGATAAAATTCTTGCCACTCACTTCAGCAACCGTTGTAATCAGGGCATTGATATCGGCATTCTTTAGATTCAAAGTGACGGACTGCGCCAACACACCTTGTGCGGATAGCAATAAAAGGCCGGATACAAAGGCTGACAGCCAACGTGAACCCATCACTGTTAATCGTTTCTTTATTAAAGTTATCATTCTGTTAATCATCTCACCTGTTATTACACGACAGCCTTATTCAGCCGCAAATGAAATCGGCACTTCCTGCCCCTTTCTTAGTACAATCAGATCCAGTTGTTCTGATTGACTCAAACTATTCAATGCACTAAACCCACGTTCCGGACTATCCATAGTGATACCATTCACCGAGGTCACAATATCACCTCGCTGTAATCCCAACTGACCGAACAATCGTGGTTTACGCCCAGGATATAATTTGAAACCCATAAACTGACCATCCCGTGTCTCTGGCACTGCCTGCACCAATTCCATTAAACGACGAGGGTTAGTCGTCAACGAGGCGCGGTAATCCTTCAGTATATCCACCGCTGCCGGAGCACTACTCGCCCTGCCCCTGTTCTTTTTTACCCGACTAGTCCTGGATGGCGAACTGCCAAACATATTTTTCGACTTGTCCTTTAACAGAAACAACGTCTCTGGACGGCCATTACGCAATAAAATGACCCGGTCGGCAAAAACCTCACTTAACTCTGCCCCACCAGGTAATTGCGAGCCGATACTATAAGTTAATTGATTTCCTTTTACATCAGCAATAATGGCGCGCGCAAGATCAGTCGTTTCGGCAGAAAAGACACCCACCAAGACCAGTTTAAGACGCGTTTCCGGCGCATTCATCAGCTGTTGTGGCTTCGGTGCAAGCGATTTTTTTTCGGCCTCCCCGAACAAATGCCAACTAGCCAGTTGGCGTACTAATATAGATTGCTTATCAAGCGGCCGTTTACCAACAGATGATAACTCCGTGATAATTGTTACAGCAGGCAATTGCGCAACAGGTATAAATGACCATGCTAATACAGCCAATTGCCAGGCTATCCATATTACAACGACCGCACTAAAAGCAAAGCTGACACGTTCAACCCCTGAACCCTGCAACCACTCCAATACCCGATTATTTTTCACCAATGAAAAAATCATACTACCGTTTCAATCATTATCTTTTTGTCGATGAGCGCCGATGATGCCCACCCTGATGATGTCCTTTCCTGTCCCCATTCCGGTGTTTAGGCCTTGGTCTGCGCTCTATCTTTACCGGAGCCTCCAGTTTCACTAACAAGTCGTCACTGATATGACCAACCTCAATCTTGTGTCCGATATAGGCCTCAATATCAGGCAAGGAATACACGTAATTCTCACAGGCAAAACTAATCGCATCGCCCTCCGCACCCAGGCGAGCGGTACGCCCGATACGATGCACATAATCCTCTGCATCCTGCGGTAGATCATAGTTAAAGACATGGCTGACCTCGGGAATATGTAACCCTCTTGCCGCCACATCTGTTGCCACCAGGATAGGTAAATCACCCTGCTGGAAACGCTCCAGCAACTGCTGGCGTTTCTTCTGCGGCACATCACCGGATAAAACCGCAGCAGGAAAGCCATTACCTTCCAGATAAGACCACACCTTATCAGCCACCCGTTTGGTATTAATAAAGACAATACTGCGATGGGCATTCACCTGTTTTAACAAACCAATCAATAACGGAATCTTGTCCTCATTGGCGGTATGATACAACACCTGCCTGACCTTATCAGCCGTCACATTTTCAGTTTTGATCTTTACCAGTTCCGGATGATTCATGTGTTCGTAGGCCAACTCCGTCACGCGCAACGACAGCGTGGCTGAAAACAACAACCCCAGACGCTGCTCCGGTGGCGGACAGCGACGTAACATATAGCGAATATCCTTGATAAAGCCCAGATCAAACATTCGGTCCGCCTCATCCAGTACCAGCGCCTGAATGAATTTCAGTTTAAAAACACCTTGCTTGAAATAATCAATAATACGTCCGGGTGTGCCAATCAGGATGTCAACACCATCACTCAGCACCTGCCGCTGTTCTTCATAGCCAGTACCCCCATAAGCCAGACCCAGTTTAAGCCCGGTAAATTCACCCAGACCACTGGCGTCTTTATGAATTTGTATCGCTAATTCACGCGTAGGGGCAAGGATTAAGGCACGTGGATGATTAGACTGTTTAGCCTTATCAACCGGATGAGTTAAAAGATAATTCATCACCGCCAATAAAAAAGCAGCTGTTTTTCCTGTACCTGTTTGTGCCTGCCCAGCGACATCCCTGCCCTCAAGAGCAATCGGCAATGAACCTTCCTGGATTGGAGTGCAGGTTAAAAAACCTGTTTTTTCAATCCCTTGCATTAATTCAGGAAGCAAACCAAGGCTCGAAAACGCTGTTTCTGTTAAATGTTTATCTGTCATAACCTCACAGCATACCCTAAAACAAGCCCCTTTAGGACTTGAAATACGTCTCGGTTTGCTATCAAATAGAAAAAAGGGATCAGTGTGCCTAGGATAGGCTCTCTGGTTAACAATCAAGCAAACACCTGTTTATTTTTATTCAGGCTTTATCCTCACGGAGGAACCAAACAAGTGAGTGACAATATCGTATATCTGACAGACGACAGCTTTGACAGTGAAGTGCTAAGCGCATCTGGCCCCGTGTTAGTTGATTACTGGGCAGAATGGTGTGGTCCTTGCAAGATGATTGCACCTATTCTGGACGAGATTGCTAATGAATATGCTGGCAAGCTCAAGGTTGCTAAACTGAATATTGATGAAAACTCCCAGACACCACCCAAATTTGGTATCCGTGGAATCCCGACTCTGATGATCTTCAAGGATGGTAATGTTGAAGCGACCAAGGTTGGCGCAGTATCAAAATCACAACTCACTGCATTCATTGATAGCAACCTGTAATTGTTTAGCTGAGTAGTACGCGCCCTGCCGACGCTTGGTAGAGTGCGTGCTACGCACCAACTGTAAACTCGAACTGAACTGGACAGACCTCAATAAACGTGCTAAATTTACCTCAGCTACACAAAAAATGAGTAATTAGAATTAAATATCGCGCCGCACTGGCACTTCAAAAACATCCTGAGCAAAAAATTATTTTCACACTATCAAGATTCCTTGATGCTGTTTACAAGCCTTCTATCTGGACCCCCTGACTTCTATGAACCTAACTGAATTAAAACAAAAAACCGCTGCTGAACTTATAAAAATCACCCGTGATAGTGGCATTGACTGCAATACACGCACACGCAAGCAAGAACTGGTGTTCGCTATTCTCAAATCCCACGCCAAAAGTGGTGAAGATATCTATGGTGATGGTGTACTGGAAATCCTACAGGATGGCTTTGGTTTTCTACGTTCAGCCGATAGTTCCTACCTCGCCGGACCTGATGACATTTATGTATCACCCAGCCAGATTCGACGTTTTGGTCTGCGTACCGGCGATACCGTTTCCGGCAAGATTCGTCCACCAAAAGATGGTGAGCGTTATTTTGCTCTGCTCAAGGTCAGCGAAATTAACTTTGAGAAACCGGAAAACTCCAAACACAAGGTGATGTTTGAAAACCTCACCCCGCTCCATGCCACCGACCGCTTCACCCTTGAACTTGGTAACGGCAGCACCGAGGATATCACCCCTCGCGTCATCGACCTGGTAGCACCCATCGGCAAGGGGCAACGTGGACTCATTGTTTCACCCCCTAAGGCGGGTAAGACCATGCTGCTACAGAATGTCGCGCAATCGATTGCTGCCAATCACCCTGAATGCTACCTCATCGTGCTATTAATTGATGAGCGTCCTGAAGAGGTGACTGAAATGACGCGTTCGGTACGCGGTGAAGTAGTCTCCAGCACCTTTGATGAACCTGCCAGTCGCCATGTTCAGGTCGCCGAGATGGTCATTGAAAAGGCCAAACGTCTGGTTGAACATAAACGTGATGTGGTCATCCTGCTCGATTCCATTACCCGTCTGGCACGGGCCTACAATACCGTCATCCCATCATCCGGCAAGGTATTAACCGGTGGTGTTGATGCCAACGCATTGCATCGGCCCAAACGTTTCTTTGGTGCTGCGCGTAATATCGAGGAAGGCGGTAGTTTGACCATACTGGCAACTGCACTGATCGAAACCGGATCAAGAATGGATGACGTGATCTACGAAGAATTCAAGGGCACGGGTAACAACGAGATCCATCTGGCACGCCAGATCGCTGAGAAGCGCGTTTACCCGGCAATTAATCTCAATCGTTCCGGTACGCGCCGTGAAGAACTACTCATTGACGCCAAGATCCTGCAGAAGGTATGGATACTGCGTAAGCTATTACATCCAATGGATGAACTGGCTGCAATGGAATTCCTGCTGGATCGCTTCAAGAACACCAAGACCAATAATGAGTTCTTTGATTTGATGCGGAAGTAAGAAAAACTTTCACCCATTGAAATGAGGCTAACTTGTTACTTTAGTAGCTCAATAATAGCCTACTCCAGACGTGGCTTCGATAGAACTCATACTTCACCCTAGCTCTTCTCATCCTGCATAGTCATAGGCTGACGCTGTTGCACCATGGTTTCTGCAAAAGCCAGATATTGCTCAACCAATAGCCCCAGCAACTTAATTTCGTCCTTATTTAAATAGTTTTTAGCAATGCTCACATCCTGTTTTTTCATCACTGGGGGCATAGTCAATACTGGTCGTGTATATATCCTTTATTTTCTGATAAAAAAACGTTCGGACAGGCGGATTTCGCGAATTCCAGCCTGCAACTCATCAAAATAATTCATCGACTGGCCCGTTTTAAATCGCTCATCATTCAAGGCAAAGCCCTTGATAATGTACTCTTTTAGTCGCTGAGTCGCCCAAATCCGAAAGTGGGTTCCCTGTTTGGATTTAACTCGATAGCCTACAGAGATAATGACATCGAGATTATAATGCTTAACTTCCTTAGCCTGGGTTTTACCCTCTATCGCCCCATGTTGACTGATCTGTCGGAAATCCCGACAGACCACTTTTTCATCTAACTCGCCTTCCTTAAAAATATTGCTGATATGCTCGGTAATGGTACTCCGCGCCTTATTAAACAGCTCAGCAACAAAATCAATCCAAAGTACGAATCAATTCCTCCCAATCCTCCTGTCGACGACCGGGTGGACTTCTACGTTCAAAAAAAGATTCTAGCGAGGAGGCATTCTGCAAGGACTTTCTTCTCTTTTCCTGTCTACGTTCATTCGCCTGCGTGTAGATCATATCCTCATCCAGCAAATTCTGTTTCAGAAATTCCTGATAACCCTCTGCATCCAGAATATGTGTGCCATCACAGTTAAACTGGATACGAATCGCATCTCTGATCATACTCATAGTGAAATTACGCAGATAAAAATCAGGTATATTTCTGAGTAAAACCAATTTTGATATGGTGCAAACAATCTCATGCGGACGCAATGAAGCCCAATTATCATGCGCGAACTGTAGCGGCTTGCTAAATTCATCAGGCATCGCTTTCATACGTGCATCCCTGGATATCACGCCATAGAGATCCTTGATCATGGCCTCCTTGTCTTCATAGTCAACAACAGGGAAATGCCGTTCTATATAGGCACGATTGATCAACTTGGTTGCGGGATGAACCTCATGGGTAAAAGGATCAAAAATAGACTTGATCAGAATTTCGCCACTATTGAAATGAATCATGATCTCACAGGCATTACGATTCAATAACAAGTCTGCCAGATTAGCCTGTAATAAGGGCAGGATACCATCAACCACACTCTCATAACGTTCTCTGGAAAAAGCAGACTCGCGTAAAGAGGGGTCCCCTTTAATCCCAATGCGCAGGTGGTGATCCCCATCCTTATCCAGTGCAGAAAAAAGGTTTTCCTTCGAGGCCAGATCCTGATTACGCACATCAATCAAGGCATCAACCTTCTCCGCCATGATCCGATCTTCCTTCAGCAGGTTTAGAAAGGCCTCTCGATCAACCATCAACAGGTTCACATCATTTAATGCAATCACCGAAGCTGAACGCCGATCACCACTAAAGAACGCCATCTCACCGAACTGATCGCCCGCACCAAGACGACTCACCTCTTCCTGCCGGGTGAATTTCTGGATCTGGATTGACACCTCACCCAATTCGATAAAATAGATATAATCTGCTTTATCGCCCTCGGCAAAGATCACCTGATCCTTGGCAAACGATTGTCGACTGCCCAACAACCTGATCTTCTCGAAATCCTCTTCACTCAACTCCAGAGGAGATGTTTTTTTTATCCTTGTTGCATTCATCCTAAACCTCCAATCATAATTTCAAGGGGTCAGAGCTCTTGAAATATTTCGCCCATCGGCATGAATCCTTATCACAATCAACATTTCAAGAGCTCTGACCCCTTGAAATTGCATGATGCCCAATATCCGTGCGGTAATACACTCCATCCCATTGCACCTGCTCCACCAACTGATAAGCAGTAACCTGGGCATCAGCCACCGACTCACCTAACGCACAGACACATAATACCCGACCGCCATTAGTCACAACCTCTCCTTGATGACTCGCGGTTCCGGCATGAAAGACCTTACAATCACCAGGGGGACAGACCGGAGGTCTATCCCCACTCTCCGGCAGACCATGAATCACATCACCCTTACGATAATCACCTGGATAACCCCCTGCTGCCAACACCACACCCAAAGATACTCGCGCATCCCATTGTGCTGATAACTGATCCAGATGACCCTCAACACCCGCCAGACAAAGCGCTACCAGATCAGATTGTAGACGCATCATAATCGGCTGGGTTTCAGGATCACCAAAGCGACAGTTATATTCCAGCACATTAGGCGTACCATCCGCTGCCAGCATAATCCCGGCATACAGAAAACCAGTATAAGGGCGACCTTCCGCTGCCATCCCCTTCACCGTTGGCTCAATCACCTCTCGCATAATGCGCGCATAAGCCACATCATCAACCACCGGAGCGGGAGAATAGGCACCCATACCACCAGTATTAGGGCCAACATCCCCATTATCCCTCGCCTTATGATCCTGTGAGGTCGCTAATGGCAGGATATGTTCGCCATCCACCATGACAATAAAACTGGCCTCTTCACCGTACAGGAATTCCTCAATCACCACCCGATGACCTGCTTCACCAAAGACATTACCCGATAGCATATCCTGACAGGCAGCAATCGCCTCCACCTCAGTTTGCGCCAGGATCACACCCTTGCCCGCCGCCAGACCATCCGCCTTAATAACCAACGGCGCACCCTGTTGCTTAATATAGGCCTCAGCCTCATCAATATCAGTAAACGCCTGATAGCTACCTGTAGGAATATTATGCCGTGCCAGAAATGCCTTGGTATAGGCCTTGGAACCTTCCAACTCAGCCGCCGCCTGGCTTGGACCAAAACACTTTAACCCCGCTTTCATGAAGACATCCACCACACCCAGCACCAACGGCACCTCAGGCCCAACTATGGTCAAACCAATGGCTTTTTTCTGAGCAAAGGCAAGCAAGGTATCAATAGCTTCAACATTGATATCAACATTCTCGATACCTGGTTCCAGTGCCGTACCCGCATTACCCGGCGCGACATAAACCGTATCGACAAGACTCGATTGAGCCGCCTTCCATGCCAGCGCATGTTCACGACCACCACCACCGATTATTAGTACATTCATTATTATTCCCAATGGTGCGTAATACGCACCCTACATTAAATTCATATAACGGGAAGAGAGATGGATGATCCATCTCTCGAATTGACAAAAATAAGCTTAATGCCTGAAGTGCCGCATCCCGGTAAACACCATCGCCATATCATGCTCATCCGCCGCCGCAATCACTTCATCATCACGCATTGAACCACCTGGCTCAATCACCGCACGAATACCTGCTTCAGCCGCCTGATCAATACCATCACGGAACGGGAAGAAGGCATCCGACGCCATCACTGAACCCGCTACTATCAGACCCTCATCCGCCGCCTTGATACCTGCAATGCGCGCACTATAGACACGACTCATCTGTCCGGCACCGACACCAATGGTCTGTCCATCCTTACAGTAAACAATCGCATTGGACTTCACAAACTTGGCCACGCGCCATGAGAACAATAAATCCCTCATCTCCGCTTCAGTCGGCACCCGTTTGGTAACAATCTTGAGATCCGATTCAACAACACGACCCAGGTCTCTTTCCTGTATCAGCAAACCACTATTGACCCGTTTAAAGTCCAGACCACCAACAGCCTGATCCGTCCAGCTACCACAAACTAGAACACGTACATTCTTCTTCGCTGACAACACCTCACGCGCCTCATCAGAGACACCCGGCGCAATAATCACCTCAACAAATTGTCGATCAATAATTGCTTGTGCCGTCTCAACATCCAGCGCCTGATTAAAGGCAATAATGCCACCAAAAGCCGAGGTTGGATCCGTTGCATAGGCACGATCATAGGCCTCAAACTGATTAGCGCCGATTGCCACACCACAAGGGTTAGCATGTTTCACAATCACACAAGCAGGCCCCTCGCTAAAGGTCTTCACACACTCCAGTGCAGCATCCGTATCCGCCACATTATTGTAAGACAGCTCCTTGCCTTGAATCTGTGTTGCTGCCGCAACCGAGGCAGCATCCACATTACCTTCTACATAAAATGCTGCTTTTTGATGTGGGTTTTCACCATAACGCATACCCTGTACTTTGTTGTATTGCATACTCATGGTACGAGGGAAACCATCATCTTCATTCACATTACCCAGATAATTGGCAATCGCCCCATCATAATGCGCCGTATGCTCAAAGGTCTTTACCGCTAGAGAAAAACGCGTTGCATCGGATAGACCACCGTCATTAGTATCCATTTCCGCCAGGATAGATGCATAATCCGCACTATCCACCACAACAGCAACCGCCGCATGGTTCTTCGCCGCCGCCCGCAACATGGTCGGCCCACCGATATCAATATTCTCAATCGCCATTGCCAGATCACAATCCTCTCTGGCAATAGTCTGTTCAAACGGATAGAGATTAACCACGATCAAATCAATAGGCGCAATACCATGTTCCTGCATCACCGCATCATCAATGCCCCGACGACCGAGGATACCGCCATGAATCTTGGGATGAAGCGTCTTTACCCGACCATCCATCATCTCAGGAAATCCGGTATAATCCGAGACTTCAACCACAGGTATAGACTCATCAGCCAACAGCTTCGCTGTACCACCGGTTGATAGAATATCAACTCCCTTACCCTGCAACTCACGCGCAAAGTCCACGATACCCGTCTTGTCTGAAACACTAATCAGTGCCCGTTTAATTACTACCATAATTATTCACCACAACTTTAACCTTATAAAAAAATATACTGCTATCCCGTTAACTTTATACCGTCATGACGAACTTATTCATTCATCCAAAAAGCCATTGAAACCACTGGATTCCCGCCTGCGCGGGAATGACAAGCATCCGTTTAATCCCACCTACCACTTCTATTGAAAGAATTAATAATTTAATTGCTATCACCCAGTCAATTCAAGAGACAGGTGTTGCTCCTCTCTAACAGAGACCGTTGGCCGCATGGACGCGGCCATCGAGCCACCATGGATGGTTTCACTGCGTGTCTCTGTTAGAGAGGAGCAATACCTACCTCGAACTTAACGGGCATTTTTAATTACTGCGCCACATCATAAACCCGCAATTTCTTGCGCAAAGTCGCACGACTCATCCCCAACACATCAGCCGCCCGCGTCTGATTACCCTGAGTATAATTCATCACCACCTCTAACATGGCCTGCTCAACCTCACCTCGCACCATATCATAGACATCAACAACTTCATGTCCTTCCATATCCTGAAAATACCGGTCCAGAGCCGCATACATACAGTTCTGCAAGGAATCCTTACGTCGCTCCAGAGTACGTCGATCTTGTTTACTCGTGCTCATGCCACCCTGACCTCGATCTCTTCCAGACGATCAAAAAATTGATCAATCAAACCCAACTGTTCCTTGATTGTATCCACATGATTAACCTGATCACGAAACAAGGCGCCCTCACGCTGCCCCTTGCTGTACCAGGAAATATGTTTACGTGCCATACGCACACCAATATGTTCACCGTAAAAGTCATAGAGATTAAGCATGTGCTCACTCAGAATTTGGCGTACCTCTGCAACCGATGGTTCGGGTAGATATTCACCTGTATTCAGATAGTGATCAATCTCACGAAAGATCCATGGGCGCCCCTGAGCCGCACGACCAATCATCACCGCATCAACCCCGGTATATTCCAGCACATGACGCGCCTTTTCCGGGTCACGAATATCGCCATTAGCAATCACCGGGATATCAATCACCTGCTTAATAGCACGAATAGTGTCGTATTCAGCATCACCACGATAGGCACAGGCACGCGTTCGACCATGTACCGCCAATGCCTGCACACCACAGTCCTGAGCAATTTGTGCAATACTGACACCATTACGATTATCCGTATCCCAACCGGTGCGAATTTTCAGCGTGACGGGCACATCAACCGCATTCACCACCGCATCAAGGATACGCCGTACCAGATCTTCATCCTGCAATAGCGCAGAACCTGCCATCACCTTGCAGACCTTTTTTGCCGGACAACCCATGTTAATATCAACGACCTCAGCACCATGATCAACATTGCGCTGTGCCGCCTCAGCCATCATCTCAGGATCGGCCCCGGCAATCTGCACCGAACAAGGTCGAGTTTCACCCTGATGATTTGCACGACGCTGGGTTTTCTCACTACCCCATAATAATGAATTAGAGGACACCATCTCAGACACCGCCATACCTGCGCCCAAATTACGGCAAAGCTGACGAAACGGGCGATCAGTAACACCCGCCATGGGTGCTAAAATCAGCTTGTTTTTCAATATGTAAGGGCCAATCTGCATAATAAACAGCAATTATCATTTTAATTAGGGGGTCGAAGACTACCATTCTACTCCTAACAGAAAGTGGGATAAAGGTATTTACCCCCTGATCAGGGGGTAGTGAAATAAAAGGCAACACGCCATACTCAATCCCGGCTTCAAAAGGGACTTTGAGGCTCCACATTCAAAAAAAGAAGTTCCAACCCATTAAAAAATGCCATTAGATGAAACCAATTGATATTTGACGGATAATGCCAATCAAATCAATTATAAGGCAATCTCGTATTATGTTATTTTCTCCCTATCACATCATATTTTATGTATTCATCTACTGTTTTAGCTCGGCAACATTAGCCAGTGAATCAGCACCATTAAGCTCCGTATTACACGGACTGGAATTTATTGCCCCCGAGAATCGCTGGGCCGCTCGTATCGAATTCCGGGAAAACAATTACACCCGCATGTTCAACCAGAACGCCAGCAAACAAGCCTTGGGTACTCCTTTTGATCGTGTCAATATGGATAGCACCGTATTCCCCGATCTCGCAGCATTTGGACCCGGCGCCACATTGAGTGAAACCCGCTTTAACACCCGCGTCAATACCCGACGCATTGAATTAACCATGGGATATGGTGTAACAAAAGACCTGACGGTGGGATTTATCATCCCTTACGGCGAAGTCGTTACCCGTGCCAAATTCTCCGTAGTAGGCGGAAACATTGGCTTCAATCCCGCATTCAACCCGGCACAACCAGCAGGGCCAACAAACCCGCCGCTATTACCTGTCGGTCTTGGCCCAACAGAACCCGTGGGCACCGCAGGCGTACAGCACATCCTGACAGATCCCGCCTTTGGTCTGGAATACGAACCTCTCGCAACCACCCGATGGAAAGGTCTGGGTGATCCCACCGTAGGTCTGCTATGGCGCTTCCACAAGACAGCAAGCGATTCATTAATCCTCGGAACCGGGGTGCGCTTTGGTGTTGCCGATGATATTAACCCGGATAGTTTATTACAAATACCCATTGATAATGGCAACACCGACTACCGCATACGACTGGAGTATTTTCGTGACCTGGGCACGGGTTTCGATTTAAAACTGGTGGCTGAAAATACTTACCAGTTCAAGGATCACGTTACTCGCCGTATCCCGGCGACAGGCGAACTGCTGACAGCCGTCACCAACAAAGAAAGGCTCTCTCGTCGCCTGGGTAATTACCGGGAATATGACATTGGTCTGGGCAAGACCCTGGGTAACTGGCGTATGGCAGGAACCTGGCACCGTTATGAAAAGGATGCCGATAAATACATATCAGCCATCGGCACTAATACGGCTGCACTCGGAGCCAACACTGAGTTATACGCCAACCAATGGCGCGCTAGCCTGTCATGGAGTGGTATACAGGCATGGATGGATGCAAAGATTGCACTACCTTTAATCATCCAACTGGAGATACAAAATACCTATGCGGCTAAAAACTTCCCTGACGTGCAGGATGTTTATCTGCAGATAACGAGCTTCTTCTAGGCCCCTGATATGATACGGTTTTTTCTATTTTATATCCTGGTTGTTTTTTCAGCATTGCTTAATGCCCAGGATATGACTTCAATAACAAGTTTTTCACAGGCAAAAAAACTGCTATCCAATGCCACTTCACCCCCCGACTTTCAGCAGGCAAAGCCCGTTACCTTGCCTGACCACTGGCAACATCAAAGCGATGAATTCTACGGTTCCGCCTGGTATCAAATTAGTTTTCCACTACAACATAAAACAGCCGAACAATGGGCGATCTATTTACCCGACATCAATATGAATGCTGAAATATGGCTGAATAATACGCGCCTCGGTTCAGGCGGCAGGATGCAGGCACCACTATCACGTTATTGGCACTCACCGATGATTTTTTCATTCTCACCCTCTGAGTTAAAGGCAAAAAACAGGTTGCAAATCCGCGTTGTTGCCTATGCCAATGAATTCGGAAAACTAGGTAAGATACATATTGGTTCACGCGACAGGGTAAACGCATTGTATGAAAAACACTTTTTCAGCACCGTCACCATTCACATTATCAGCGGTGCCTTAGCCGGCGTTTACGCCTTATTTATGGGTGTCGTCTGGTGGAAACGCCGAGACCCGGTTTTCTTCTGGGGCGCACTGGTGTGTGCCGCCTGGTCGATCAGCAGCATGAACATCTATATAATCAACCCGCCGGTGGCTGAATTAATCTGGGAAAAGATCATGCTCACTAGCATGGGCTGGATACCCCTACTATTTTTCTTTTTCATCCTACGACTTGATGATATTCCCTATAAAAAATACCCGGATCAGGTCGCTCTATTTATTGCCACACTGCTCAATGCCGCCTTAATCCTGTCGCCCGCATCAATGTTATTTTCCATTAGTCGACTCTGGCATATATACGCCATGGCATTCGGACTTGCCGGTGTGGCTTTTTTATTCTATTCATGGATAAAATACCGGCAACAAAAACAGCTCATCATGCTGATCGCCTTCGCTCTGATCGCAAGTTGTGGACTGCATGATCTTCTTGCACAAAACCAATTACTGGAACACAGCGAGACACTATGGCTGGATTATAGTGTCCCTATTATCCTGTTACTTATCGGTTACTTGATGATCTCACGCTTCCTGAGTGCACTATCTTCTTACGAGCGACTAAACAACGAGCTGGGTATGCGCGTACAACAGGCACAAAACAAGATCGAAACAGATTATGAAAAAATCCTCGGACTGGAAATTGAGCAAGCAGAAAATAATGAAAGAGAACGTATCTATCGAAACATGCACGATGATATGGGGGCTAAATTATTATCCATGATATACCAGTCAGAACCCGGTGAAATGAATACACTGGCACGTTCCGCAATGAATGATCTACGCGCCATTGTCAGCAAGACACAGGGCAACAAATACCAACTAAAAGACACACTGGAAAAATGGCAGCATATTAGCCATAAGCGTTGTAAAGAAGCAGGGTTTAATTGCCACTGGTCACAAAACAAAATCCCTGACGATATCATTCTTAAAGATACCTCAGATAAAAACCTGCAACGGATACAAACCGAGGCCATCACCAATGCCATCAAACACAGTCATGGAAAAAATATTTTCATCAATATCCGTTACCGCCTTAATTGCTTGTATACCCAGGTCACTGATGATGGCGATTCATCACAAAACACACACTGGATTGAAGGGCGCGGAATGAATAGCATGCGCTATCGAATCAAGAAATTGGGTGGAAATATTCGCTGGAAAGTAACCCCTAACACTAAAACCAGGATAAGCTGGTTAATTCCTTTAGACAAAAATCAGGAGCAATAAAAAAATGGACATTTTAATATTAGAGGATCATATCGGAGCACAAAAATGGTTATCGGATGCCGTCCACATGGCCTTTGGTGATGAAACACAGATTACCATAGCCGATACCATTGAACTGGTGTGCTCCATCCTGAACAAACAGGTCTTTGATCTATTTTTGATTGATCTGCACCTGCCCGATGGTTCAGGCAATGAGGCCTTAATCTACGCCAAAAAACGCCATCCGGATATGCTCGCCGTCATAACAACTATTTATTCTGATGATGATCACTTATTTCCTGCACTCAGCGCCGGTGCATCCGGTTATTTATTAAAGGATGACAAGAAAGAAGATATTGCTGCAATGCTGGCTGGCATACTGAATGGCACCCCGCCACTATCACCAGAGATTGCCCAACGACTGATGGCACATTTTAAACAAACACCCAACCCCGATATCGACGAAGAAGAGATACCTCGACTCACCAAGCGAGAACAGGAATCACTACGGTATATTGTAAAAGGATTTAGCATCAAGGAATGCGCCGAAATCATGGAGATCAGCCCACATACTGTATCCGGTTACATCAAAGACATTTATAAAAAACTACAGGTCTCCTCACGTGCCGAAGTGACATCAGAGGCTGTTCGCTTAGGATTGGTTTGAATCCTGGTGTGTAGTACGCATATATGGTCTCCTCCCAGTTTGCAAGACATTGTGAACCTTTAACAGTGACAGGATTGCTTCCATATATCCGGCCTGTTAGT
>JAADJB010000049.1 GCA_013151035.1 Gammaproteobacteria bacterium | reverse complement strand
GTCGTTGGTTCGAATCCGATCGCGCCTACCAAAATTAATCGTAAAACCTGGGACAGACCCCAATTAAATAAGGGCAGACCTAAGGTCTGCCCTTATTTAATTGGGGTCTGTCCCCGGTTTTACCCGGTTACTACCCAATATTCCGCCGTTGCCTCACCGCCTCGGCAACCTCACGCAATAGCGGTTCGGTATCCTCCCAGTTGATACAACCATCGGTAATACTCTGACCATAGGTGAGATCCTTATTCGTGTCGACATTCTGGCGACCCGCAACCAGATGGCTCTCCAGCATGATGCCAAAGATACGTTGATCACCACCGGCAATCTGTTGCGCGACATCACGACAGACCTCGGGTTGTTTGGTGGGATCCTTGCTGCTATTGGCATGGGAGCAATCAATCATGATTTTTTCTTTTTGATGATGTTTGGTGAGCTCTTCTGCAGCGGTATTGACGCTGGCAACATCGTAGTTGGGTTTGAGCCCGCCACGTAGAATAATATGACAGTCTTCGTTGCCGGTGGTGGAAAAAATCGCTGAGTGCCCCTTTTTGGTTAAGGACATAAAGACGTGGGGACGTGATGCTGCCTGAATGGCATCAATGGCAATACCGAGTCCGCCACGGGTACCGTTCTTGAAACCAACCGGGCAGGACAGGCCTGAGGAGAGTTCGCGGTGCCCCTGGCTCTCTGTGGTACGGGCACCAATGGCTCCCCAGCTGACAAGATCAGCCAGATATTGAGGGCTGATGAGGTCAAGGAATTCGGTACCTGCTGGCATACCCATATCGGCGATATCGAGTAACAGGCTGCGTGCTTGACGCAGACCGAAATTGATATTAAAGCTCTCGTCCAGATGTGGGTCATTAATTAGGCCTTTCCAGCCAACGGTGGTACGAGGCTTTTCAAAATAGACGCGCATCACAATACACAGGTCTTTATCCAGGTCATTCTTCAATGCGCTGAGGTGTTGGGCGTATTCGCGTGCAGCCTTGGGGTCATGGATCGAACAGGGCCCGACGATGACTAATAGACGATCATCCTTGCTGTTGAGGATATTATGGATATCCTTTCGTGCTTGATGGATGGTGTCTGATGCGGTATTGGATACCGGGTATTCCTGGTGTAGCTGTTCAGGTGCAATGACCTCTTGCATGCCGGAGATGCGAATATCGTCGGTTATGTATTTCATTGTTTGATGTTGACCATGGATCGTTAATAATTAGAGCATTATATCTGAAAATCTTGTAATATTCGCATCTTGATTTTTATAACAAACATGTGGCCTTTAGTATGGGTCACCACTGGAGAAAGAAATGCCTGTAATTACCCTTCCTGATGGTTCTAAACGTGAATTTGATCAAGCCATTACTATCCATGATGTGGCGGCTGATATTGGTCCTGGTTTAGCCAAGGCAGCTTTGGCAGGCAAGATTGATGGTGAGTTGTTAGATACCAGTTTCCTGATTGAGAATGATGTTGAACTGAGTCTGATTACCGACCGTGATGAGGAAGGTATCGAGGTTATTCGTCACTCAACGGCTCATCTATTAGCGCAGGCGGTTAAACAGCTATTCCCCGAGGCACAGGTGACGATTGGTCCGGTGATCGAGGATGGTTTCTTTTACGATTTTTCCTACGAACGTGCCTTCACCCCGGATGATCTAGTGGTGATCGAAAAGAAGATGAAGGAAATTGTTAAACAGAATCTCCCGATTCAGCGTAGTGTGATGTTGCGCGATGAGGCGATTGAATATTTCAAGGGTATTGGTGAGGCGTATAAGGCTGAGATTATTGCTGATATACCTGCCGATCAAACCTTATCTTTATATCAGCAGGGTGATTTTACTGATCTGTGCCGTGGCCCTCATGTGCCGAGCACTGGCAAGCTCAAGAGTTTTAAGCTGATGAAACTGGCGGGTGCTTACTGGCGTGGTAACTCCGATAACGAGATGTTACAGCGCATCTACGGTACGGCGTGGAAAGATAAGAAAGAACTCAAGGCGCATCTGCATCGTTTGGAAGAAGCCTCGAAGCGTGATCATCGCAAGATTGGTAAGGCGATGGATCTGTTTCATACTCAGGAAGAAGCACCGGGCATGATCTTCTGGCACGATGCGGGCTGGAATATTTATCTGGAAATACAAAACTATATTCGTAAAAAACTGCGCATGAATGGTTATCAGGAGGTGCATACGCCACAGGTGCTGGATCGTTCCCTGTGGGAGAAGTCGGGTCATTGGGAGAAGTTTGGTGACATGATTTTTACCACGCATTCTGATAATCGTGATTATGCCATCAAGCCAATGAACTGTCCGGCACATGTTCAGATCTTTAATCAGGGTCTGAAAAGTCACCGTGATCTGCCTTTACGTCTGGCAGAGTTTGGCTCCTGTCATCGTAACGAGCCTTCGGGTACGCTACATGGTCTGATGCGGGTGCGTAACTTTGTGCAGGACGATGCCCATATCTTTTGTGTTGAGGATGACGTCCTGGCTGAGGTCTCGGATTTTATTGATCTGTTGTTCGAGGTTTATGCTGATTTTGGTTTTGACGATGTGATTATCAAGTTATCGACCCGTCCGGAAAAACGTGTCGGTGATGATGCCGTGTGGGACAAGGCAGAAAAGGCATTGCAGGATGCACTGGATCACAAGGCGCTGGCATGGGATCTACAACCGGGTGAGGGTGCCTTTTATGGCCCCAAAATTGAGTTCTCATTAAAGGATTGTCTGAACCGTGTCTGGCAATTGGGCACTATTCAGTTGGATTTCTCTATGCCGGATCGTCTGGATGCACATTATATCGCTGAGGATGGTAGTAAACAGGTGCCGGTGATGTTGCATCGTGCCATCCTGGGTTCTATCGAGCGTTTTATCGGTATTTTGATCGAACATTACGCCGGTTCACTGCCATTGTGGCTGGCACCTTGTCAGGTGATAATACTGAATATTACCGACCGTCAGGCCGAATATGGGCGAAAAATTGAAGAAACCCTCAAAAATAATGGCTTACGGGCAAAATTAGACTTGAGAAATGAGAAAATTGGCTTTAAAATTCGCGAACACACGATTCAACACATTCCTTATCTACTGGTTATTGGTGATAAGGAGGTTGAATCGAATACTGTGGCCGTGCGTACACGAACGGGTAAGGACTTAGGTGTGATGTCGATAGACACACTGCTTGAGGAACTTAACCGGGAAGTCGTGTCTCACGGTCGCTCTGTTTTGGAGGAATGACGTATTATTTCAAGTAAGAAGAATCAACATCGGGTAAACCAGAAGATTACGGCTCCCGAGGTTCGGGTGGTCTCAGACAAGAGTGAACAACTCGGTGTTATGACTATTGAAGAGGCATTAAATGTCGCTGATGAGGCCAATCTTGATTTAGTAGAGATTGCTCCACAGGGTGAGCCACCCGTTTGTCGCATAATGGACTATGGGCGGTTCAGATTTGAAGAGCAGAAAAAGCGTCAGGTCGCCAAGAAAAAACAGAAGCAGATTAGTGTTAAGGAAGTGAAGTTTCGTCCAGGTACGGACGTAGGGGATTATCAGGTAAAACTCCGCAACCTGATACGTTTCCTGACAGATGGGGATAAGGTCAAGGTAACCTTAAGGTTCCGAGGCCGTGAAATGGCTCACCAGGAGTTAGGTCGTGATTTGTTGAAGAGGGTTGAAGATGATCTTGCCGAATATGGCTCGGTTGAACAATTCCCCAAGATGGAAGGACGATTAATGGTGATGGTTATTTCCCCTCAAAAGAAGAAGTAGGGTACCACCGATTTTGTCGATCGGTTAAAGGGTCTGTATTTACAGATCAGGTACTAAATTATTAATACTACGAATACGGAGTAGTGAAATGCCAAAAATGAAGACAAATCGAGGCGCTGCGAAGCGTTTCAAGCGCACGGCTAAGGGTGGGTTTAAGCGTCGCCAATCCCACCTTCGTCATATTTTAACCAAGAAATCGAGTAAGCGTAAGCGCCATCTGTGTAAGACATTGATGGTTGATGCGGTAGATGTTCCATCTATCAAACGTATGCTCCCTTACAGTTAATTTAGAGGAAT
The DNA here is from genome assembly GCA_013151035.1 of Gammaproteobacteria bacterium. Lineage (NCBI taxonomy): Bacteria > Pseudomonadati > Pseudomonadota > Gammaproteobacteria > Gammaproteobacteria bacterium. The sequence goes on along the minus strand of JAADJB010000049.1, from coordinate 7,746 downwards.
TTAGTCATGGCGCGAGTTAAACGCGGTGTTGTTGCACATGCAAAACACAAAAAAGTTTTAGATAAGGCGAAGGGTTATTACGGAGCCCGTCGTAAGGTTTATCGAGTAGCAAAGCAGGCAGTTATTAAGGCAGGGCAATATGCCTACCGTGATCGCCGTCAGCGTAAACGTCAGTTCCGTGCTTTATGGATTGCCCGTATCAATGCGGCAGCCCGTGAGAATGGTCTGTCATACAGTCGTATGATTAATGGTCTGAGCAAGGCAGGTATTGAAGTGGATCGTAAGGTTCTTGCTGATATCGCTGTGTTCGATAAGGTGGGATTTGCTGCGATTGCAGCACAGGCCAAGGCCGGACTGGACGCTTGAGAAAATAGCATCGCTTGACGGTGTAGTTTTTCTTTAGACGCGAAGGGGGAGGCATTGGCCTTCCCCTTTTTCGTTAGAACAACAGGTTGTTGTTTCTTGTTCCCATGCTCCTGCGTGGGAATACATACCGGAACTAATAATTGAATATAAGTTTGGGTTCCCACGCGGGAGCATGGGAACCAGGAAAAGAACAAATGGTGAATGACGATATGTCAGATGAATTACAAGCATTAGTTGAACAAGCAACACAACAGATCAATGCGGCGAATGATGAGTCGGCACTTGATGCTGTGCGCGTTCATTATCTGGGCAAGAAAGGTCTGTTGACAGAGCAGCTCAAACAACTGGGCAAGTTACCGGGTGATCAACGCAAGCAGGCCGGGCAGGCCATTAACCTCGCCAAGCGTGAGGTTCAGTTAGCGATTGAGAATAGAAAGCAGGTGTTGGCTGAGCAGGCGCTTGCCCATAAGTTGGCAAGTGAAACCATTGATGTGAGTCTGCCCGGTCGTGGGCAGGTGTCAGGTGGTATCCATCCGGTAACCCGCACCATGCGCAGGATTGAATCCTTCTTTAGCCAGTTGGGTTTTAGTGTGGCGGAAGGCCCTGAGATTGAGGATGACTTTCATAATTTTGAGGCACTGAATATCCCGGCACATCACCCGGCGCGTGCCATGCATGATACCTTTTACTTTGATGCGCACACCTTGTTGCGCACTCATACCTCGCCCGTGCAGGTGCGGGTTATGGAAGATAGTAAGCCGCCACTGCGGGTGATTGCTCCGGGTCGTGTCTATCGTTGTGATTCAGATTTAACACATACGCCGATGTTTCATCAGGTGGAGGGTTTGCTGGTGGATGAGTCGGTGAGCTTTGCGGATCTTAAAGGCATCCTGGATGATTTTTTGCGTCACTTTTTTGAACGTGATCTGGCGGTGCGTTTTCGTCCCTCCTACTTCCCCTTTACCGAGCCTTCGGCTGAGGTCGATATGGAATGTGTGATGTGTGGTGGCGAGGGTTGTCGGGTCTGTAGTCATACGGGTTGGTTAGAAGTGCTGGGTTGTGGCATGGTGCATCCCGAGGTGTTTAATCATGCCGGTATTGATAATGAAAAATATACCGGTTTTGCTTTTGGTATGGGTGTTGAACGTCTCGCTATGTTGCGTTATGGCGTTGATGATCTGCGCCTGTTCTTTGATAACGATCTTAAATTCCTGCAACAATTTAATGCGTAGATAACGATATGAAATTTTCAGAAAGCTGGTTACGTGAATGGGTTAATCCCTCGATAGCAACAGACGAATTGCTTGAGCGGTTGACGATGGCGGGTCTTGAGGTCGATGGTGTAGAACCTGCCGCGGCTGAATTTAGCGGTGTGTTGATTGGTGAGGTGAAGACCCTGGAGGCGCACCCGGATGCCGATAAGCTGCGTGTATGCACGGTTGATGTGGGTGTCGATGAGCCCTTACAGATTGTTTGTGGTGCACCTAATGTGCGTGTTGGCATGAAGGCCCCGGTGGCGACAGTGGGTGGCCGTCTGCCCGGTGGCATTAAGATCAAGAAGGCCAAACTGAGAGGGATGCCATCGCATGGCATGATGTGTTCAGTGCGTGAGCTGGGTATTGCGGATGAAGATGCCGGATTGATGGATCTGCCTGCCGATGCGCCGGTGGGGATGGATATTCGTGAATACCTGCAACTCGATGATCAGGTGATTGAAGTCGATTTGACCCCCAACCGGGGCGACTGCCTAGGCATTGCGGGGGTTGCGCGCGAAGTGGCTACCCTGTGTGAGATTGAGGTCAATGTACCGTCTATTGATGAAGTCAATGTTACCCTGAATGATGAATTGAAGGTGTCTGTCTCTGTCCCTGAGGCTTGTCCGCGTTATCTTGGTCGCGTTATCAAGGGTATTGATGTTAGTGCGCCAACACCCATATGGATGCAGGAACGTCTGCGTCGTGCCGGTCTGCGCAGTATTGATGTGGTGGTTGATATTACTAATTATGTCCTGCTGGAATGGGGGCAGCCGATGCATGCCTTCGATCTGGCCAAGCTTGATGGCGGACTTGACGTACGTTATGCCAGTGAAGGTGAGACCCTGGGCTTGCTGGATGGTAAAGATATTAATTTAACCTCGGATACCCTGGTGATTGCGGATCAAAAGGCGGTGCGAGCCATTGCCGGTATCATGGGCGGGGCATCGTCAGGTGTTTCTTTACAGACCCGTGATTTGTTTCTGGAGTGTGCCTTCTTTTCACCATTAACGATTGCGGGTAAGGCGAGAAGCTATGGAATGCAGACCGATTCTTCGCATCGATTTGAACGTGGTGTCGATCCGCAACTACAAGCACTTGCGATGCAGAGAGCTACCGGCTTGTTGCTGGATCTTGCCGGTGGTGAGGCGGGGTCGGTAACCGAGATCTGCTCACAGCAGGATTTGCCACAACAGAAAGCAATTCTTTTACGCCGACAACGTATTATGCGTGTATTGGGTATTGAACCGGGTGATGCTGAAGTGGAGTCCATTCTTCAACGTCTGGGGATGGTGCTACAGGGTGTGGATGACGGTTGGGAAGTGACGGCACCATCCTTCCGTTTTGATATTGCGATTGAAGCTGATCTGATTGAAGAGATAGCCCGTGTCTATGGTTATAATCAATTACCGAGTCGTCGCCCGGTTGCCAGCATGAATATGCGTGCGGTATCCGAGCAGCAGGTCAGTGTCGATCAATTGCGTGATCTGATGGTGCATCGTGGTTATCAGGAAGCGATCAGTTACAGCTTTGTTGATCCAGAGATGCAGGTTCGTCTTCATCCGGGGCAGGAAGCTGTTAGCCTGGCAAACCCGATTTCATCCGAGATGTCTGTGATGCGGGTAAGTCTGTGGAGTGGGTTGTTAAAGGCGCTTGAATACAATGTTAATCGTCAACAAAGTCGTGTTCGACTGTTCGAGTACGGAATGAGGTTTGTTCCACAAGGTGATGATATAAAACAAGATAATATAATGTCAGGTGTCTTGTATGGGGCGCGTGATCCCGAACAGTGGTCAGCAAGCGCAGCAAAATTTGATTTTTACGATGTAAAGAATGATGTTGAAGCATTACTGGATCTAGCCTCTTGTCATGGCAGGCTTGTATTTCAAGCCGCCAATCATCCCGCTTTACACCCGGGACAAACAGCAGATATCTTACTTGATGGGAATAGAGTGGGTTGTTTAGGTCGTATACATCCCGGTGTTGCCAAGGATCTTGGAGTGCCTGAACAGGTTTATTTGTTTGAGCTGGAACGTGCAGCCATACAGCAGGGTAACCTGGCGCATTATAAGACGGTATCAAAATTCCCGGCGATTCGTCGGGATCTGGCCATCATTGTGGATGAGGCGGTTAGTGCACAGCAGATTATGACAGAGATTCGTTCCTGTCAGCCTGATTATCTACAGGATATGATCTTATTTGATATTTATCAGGGCAAGGGCATAGAAATTGGACTAAAAAGTGTCGCTTTAGGCTTGATTTTACAGGACTATTCACGCACACTAACGGACGAGGATGTGGATAGGGTGATAACAAAAGTAACCGCACATCTAACGAATAAACTAGCAGCAAAATTGAGAGATTGAATTATGGCGCTGACAAAGGCTGAATTGGCAGAGATGCTGTTTGAAGAATTAGGGTTGAATAAACGCGAAGCAAAAGAGCTCGTTGAGATGTTTTTTGAGGAGATTCGTGCCGCACTTGAAGATGGTCGCCAGGTTAAATTATCCGGTTTTGGTAATTTTGATCTAAGGGATAAGGATCAACGTCCCGGTAGAAACCCCAAGACCGGTGAGGAAATACCTATTAGTGCACGTCGGGTTGTTACCTTCCGTCCCGGACAGAAATTAAAATCAAGGGTAGAAGCTTATGCTGGAAGCCAGCAATAATAACGATTTACCACCTATACCAGGGAAGCGTTACTTTACCATTGGTGAGGTCAGTGAATTATGTGGGGTTAAACCGCATGTTTTGCGTTACTGGGAACAAGAGTTCACCCAGCTTAAGCCGGTAAAACGCCGTGGTAATCGACGTTATTATCAACGTCATGACGTGATTATGATTCGTCAGATCCGTAGTTTGCTTTATGAAGAAGGCTTTACCATTGGTGGAGCCCGTCAACGTTTGTCAGGTGATGAAGCTAAGGATGATACCTTACAGAGCCAGCAAATTATTCGACAGCTTCGGGTGGAGATGGAAGACCTGTTACATGTATTGAGGCGATAAAAAATCTCGGGGCGTAGCGCAGCCTGGTAGCGTACCGGCATGGGGTGCCGGCGGTCGGAGGTTCGAATCCTCTCGCCCCGACCAATTAACAAAAATCAAACCACATACCTTTATTTGTATCGGATATGAGTTTTGGTTCGCTCTCCGAAGAGCAAGAGGCGAATAGTCGATATTTTTATGAGTTGGCGAGTGCTGAGTTTGGTTACAGGGAGAAATTGTTAAGCAAGGTTCAGGCCTTCCATTTTAAGGGTGGGCAAGGAGCCAAAACGGGTACTGGTGGCCATCTTCCGGGCAATAAGAATAATGGCAAGATATCACAGGTAAGAGGTATCGCCGAGGGTCAGCCGGCAATATCGCCACCTACGTTTAAAGAGCTTTCCTCGGTTGTCGATTTTAAGCGTTTCGCTGATCGTGTTCGAGAACTTACGAGTGGTATTCCAATTGGCTTCAAGCTTAGTGCCAATCATACTGAAAAGGGTATTCAGTTTGCCCTTGATGCCAGTGCGGATTATATAATACTGGATGGTCGTGGTGGGGGTACGGGTGCGGCTCCTGTCATGTTCAGGGATCACATCAGTGTTCCAACCATTCCTGCGTTGGCGCGCGCCTGTGGGCATGACGATTTGAGTAAATTTAACAGCAATGATCTGGCAACCTGGCATCGTGAGATGGCCTTGTTATCCGGTGTCGCGTATTCCGGTTTTGAGTGCCTCTGAGTTTACTGAATTACCACTTCTTCAGTTGATTTTCTTTTTATAGACATAGTCAAACACATGTTTATTGATGACTGGAGTAAGCATGTTGACAAGAAGGATTGCAAATGTCACTCCGTCCGGGTATGGAGTGTAATAGCGTATTATGATTGTGTAGGCACCTGCTATAACTGCATAGATGATTCTTCCTGGTGCGGAAAAAGGTGAGGTAATAGGATCTGTTAGTAGAAAAAAGGCGGCAAAGAGGGTACCACCTCCGAATAATTGAATAAATGGATTGTAGGCTAGCCACTCTGTATGTCCGATTATTCTGTCACCAGGCGGTAATATCCAGGCTAGAAGGCAAACCGTTGCCAGATAATAGAATGGGACCCTCCAATCGATGACACGGAAAAAAATCAGGAATAATCCCCCGGCTATTACGGCAAATGGAGATATTTGCGCTAATGTTGTGTATAAACCTGAGTTAAAAGGAATGTCCAGATTTGGTAAGAGTGCGCCCATTTCCTTAGCCAGGGGAGTTGCTTGTGTTATACCATCAATACCCCACCCTGTAGTGAAAAACAGTGATGGAATCGCTACCATTAGAATTGCTCTGGATAAGACGGCAGGGTTAAACAGGTTATGTCCCAGGCCACCAAACATATGTTTCCCCATCAATATAGCTATGGCACAACCTAAAGGAGGGATCCACAGGGGGATGTTTGCAGGTAAAATAAGTGCAAATATCAATGCTGTTATGAAAATGCTTTTATCAAATCCTTTTCTTCCAGCGATGAGAAGCTCAATAATACCGGCACTAATAATTGTTATTAAAACCAGTAGCGTGCCTTTCCATTCGTACTTAAGAATAGACGCTACCAGGGCAGGTGTTAACGCTATAAGTGTCAAATATATTATATTTGTAGTGGTCTGTTGCGAATGTATAAATGGTTTGATATTCATAAGTAGGCTAGGGGCTGGAAGATGATGTAGGTAATGCCGATTATTATCCAATGCAATGAATCTTTTTTGTTGCTAAATACGGCTAGATTTTTTTGGATTAAAATATTTAACACTAACCACATTATGCTATAAATCAAGGTTTCATAGATAGTATGAAATGGTGCCAGTGCCATAAGAAGTGCTATCGGAATCAGGCGATTAGGTAATATCAATGTTAGCAGGATAATAATAATGCTTTGAAAATGTGGATCTACTGGAAGAAACCCAATGAAAAATACTATGATGGGTGCTACCGCCATAAACTTCCATTTTTCAGGGAAATTAAAAAGAACATTGAGTGCAACAACCAGAAAAAAGGCATCATACATCTTCATGCTTTTTTCTCCCTTGCGGTTTTATATTGAAAAACAGCAAGACCAAATACAATAAGCAGTAGTCCGAGATTAAAAAATGGAGTGATGGGGAATGTAACCATTATCATAGCAATGGCGATTGTGGATAGTGACCTGGCGAGATTTATGCGTAGATTTTTACTGGAGTAAGTAATGAAATATCCGCTTGCGACAATAGCCAGTATATTTGCTGCCGGATCAATCAGAAAAGCCACCCATGCTAATAATAGCCAATATAGAAGGCCTCTGTTACCAATGATAATCGCACCTGCAAATAAAGCGGTTGCCCATATGATTGTTTCGTGGCTGGTCATAGCACAAAAAAATGGTAGCAAACCAGCAAGAATCCAGCTAAAGGTCGTTTGATTTGGCATATTTTTTCCAATCTTGAATTCTTTCATTAATACTATCATTTAATACTTGTGTAGAGATACTTGCACCTGTAACTGCATCAATTCGAATTGGATTGGCTATCGATTGCCCTAATAATTGATTTAAGACATTACTTTTATTAAATACTATAAAGGTCAGGCCTTCTCTGGAACGAGTGATTTTAGCATTGCTCACAAGTTTATCCTGCAGAACGATATAACCACTGATTTTTCCTTGAGCTCCGATGGCTTCAAAAGGCAAAAATGTGAATTTTTCATTATAAAAAACCGGTTTATCATTTAAAATGACCTTTTTGTTTATACCGATTATTCTGTTGGCCTGTATTTGGATCCCATCTTTTCCAAATAGGAAAATATCGGCATACAGAAGCACGGTTAAAGCTAGCAGACCAGATAATATTTTTCGCATCACCCGTCCTGAAGTTCTTCTTTTAATTCCCGTATTTTTTGCATAAGCGGTCGTCCGGCCGGGCAGATATATTGACATGCTCCACACTCAATACATTTCAGGATTTCACTATGCTTATCAGAGATCAGTACGGTTACAAATAATTTTAATGGGCAAGCATCAAGACATCTTCCACATTTTATGCAGGGGTTTCCTTCAGAAGTTAATAAATCAATGTCATGAAATGCGAATATTCCAGCTGTCCCTGCAAGGACAGTTTCTTTCTTTTTT
>JAADJB010000048.1 GCA_013151035.1 Gammaproteobacteria bacterium | reverse complement strand
ACTTTCATTTTGATTAAACTGCTTGATTCCATGAGCCCACCGCTCCAAACAAAAACATTCTCTAAATAATCCCGTCTTGCTCAATATTGATGCACACACCATTGAGCACGCTTTCTCTCCTGCTCAGAACATTCAGGATTAAACAACTTTATTGAGTTTACCACCATTCACGCGATGATTCCTGCTCCAGGGATCGAGCCACTACCCAGCTTTATTTTGACCGCTTTCCAAACACTTTTTCTTGTTCTTTATTATTGCTAACAGTATCTTAGACTGCGACTGTAGTATTGTAAAATACCCGACGCGTGATATTGTGTTATTGATTTTTTCGTCGTAGTATTCATGCGTTGCAACTCCATTTCAGGGCAAGATGCCCGTTATTTTTAACAAGGGAGGTTTTATGTCTGATTCTCCCTCTATCGTCCCTGACGCTGCTTCGCGTTTTTTTGATAACTACCTGAAGTGCCTTATAAATGCATCTGTACCTGAAAAACAAAGGCGTTGGTATGTAAAGCGTGTCGAGAACTTCATTAAGAACCAGAACGGCCATCCATAAAATCAAGTCTCTTTTAAGTGCCGATATTACGGCTTACTTTGAAATGATAGGCCGCCAGAATCGTCTTGCAGGCTGGCAATTTCATCAATGCATTGATGCTATCCGGATTCTTTATTGTGACCATCTGAAAACAACTGTATGTCAGGATATTAACTGGCAGTTCTGGCTGGACTCTGCCAGACAACTGGATATTGACCATCCAACGACGGCAAGGCAACTAACACCTGATGAATTAACTTATCTCAAGGCACGTAAAGGTGAAGGCCCAATCAACCAAATTCGTAGTAATCATCATGAACTTATTGTGAAATTTACTACTGAAATACGGCGTAGAGGCTATGCCTATCGAACGGAACAAAGCTATGAACAATGGGTCTGTCGTTTCATTATCTTTTGCCAGGGTGTCGCACCTGAAACGGTCGGTGCCACTGAGGTGGGTCAATTTCTGGAATATTTATCCATTCGTCGTCGTGTCAGTGCCAGTACGCAGAATCAGGCACTCAATGCCCTTGTTTTTCTATACAAACAAGTCCTCGATCGTGAACTGGATCTTGATAACTTTGTTCGGGCAAAAAGATCGCGTCATTTACCTGTGGTTCTTAGCCGTGCGGAGGTCAACTCCCTGCTCGTGCAAATGAAGAGCATCCATAAACTGATCACCTCATTACTGTATGGCACGGGCATGCGTCTCCTTGAGGGACTACGACTCCGGGTTCAGGATATTGATTTTGACTATCACCGCATCCATGTGCATCAGGCTAAAGGTAAAAAAGATCGCTATGTACCGCTACCCAATACACTCGTTGATAATCTACGCCAACAAATAAAGGAGGTTAAACGGATACATGAGCAGGATCTGGCAGCGGGTCACGGTGAGGTGATACTGCCTGATGCACTTGCCCGAAAATACCCTAATGCGGGGCGCGAATTAAAATGGCAGTTCCTGTTTCCATCCGGTCGTCTTGCCATCGACCCTTATGGTGGTGTAATCCGTCGTCATCATCTACATGAAAGCTCGATTCAGAAGGCTGTCAAACGTGCAGCCACCCGTGCTTCTATCCACAAACGCGTGGGGTGTCACAGCCTGCGCCACAGTTTTGCTACGCACTTACTGGAAGCCAATTATGATATTCGCACGGTACAGGAATTGTTAGGTCATGCCAATGTATCCACTACCATGATCTATACTCATGTGCTCAATCGTCCTGGTGTTGGTGTATTCAGCCCTCTTGATCAAGCCCAAACAAAATAATAAATATTCCGTTATCCCTCACAAAACGGTAGCATGAAGCCATGAGCACACCCACTGCAACCATCGAACGAATACGCCAACTCATCGCCTGCAGCTCGATCAGTAGCGTAAATCCTGCCTTTGATCAGGGCAATATGGCGGTTATTGAATTACTATCAGGCTGGTTTGAGGATCTGGGTTTTAATATCGAAATCATGCCGCTTGCCGGGCAACCTAATAAGGCGAATATGATTGCTACCCTGGGTGATGGGCCGGGTGGTCTGGTGTTGTCGGGTCATACTGACACGGTGCCCTATGATGAGGGTTGCTGGCAGCATGACCCGTTCAAACTCACGGAGGATTTGAATCATCTCTATGGTCTGGGTACGGCGGATATGAAGTCTTTCTTCGCTTTAATTATTGATGCGGTGCGTGGGCTGGATAAAAAAGATATGAACGCACCACTGATCGTGCTTGCCACCGCAGATGAAGAAAGCTCGATGGCGGGTGCTCGCGCCTTGGTAGCGGCTGGTTATCCTCGGGCACGGCATGCCATTATTGGTGAACCGACCGGGCTTAAACCGATCCGTATGCACAAGGGCATCATGATGGAGGCGATTCGTATTCAGGGTAAATCCGGTCACTCCAGTGACCCTGCCTATGGTCATAGTGCACTGGAAGGCATGCATCGGGTCATGGGTGAGATCCTGCGCTGGCGTGCTGAACTACAAGAGCGCTATCACAATCCTCTATTTGCAGTACCGGTACCGACACTGAACCTGGGGCATATCCACGGTGGTGATAACCCGAATCGCATCTGTGGTCATTGTGAATTACATATTGATCTGCGTCCCCTGCCGGGGATGGTGTTGGATGATCTACGCGCTGAACTGCAACAACGCCTGCAACAAACCCTGGGCGATGATGGACTACAGCTACAGATTGATGCCCTGTTCCCTGGTACACCGGCAATGGATACCGCTGCGGATACCGAGATCGTTCGAGCCATTGAACAATACAGTGGTTATACGGCAGATGCCGTTGCCTTTGGGACTGAGGCTCCCTACCTCAATCAACTTGGTATGGACACTGTTGTTATTGGTCCAGGTCATATTGCACAGGCGCACCAACCGGATGAGTTTATTGCACTGAATCAATTACAGCCCACCATTGATCTACTCAAGAATATGATTCAACGCTTTTGTCTTTCACAACAATGACAAATGCTTTATTCTGAACAACATTACTCAATAGCAGATATTAAATAAGGAGAGACTCGTGGCAACGCAAAAGAATCAACTACCCTATGTAGACTGGTTCCGCAATTCTGCACCTTATATCCACGCCCATCGTGGACGTACCTTTGTCATCTCCTTTACCGGCGAGGCGGTCTCGGATAAAGACTTTGCTAATCTGATCCATGACCTTGCGGTACTCAATAGCCTGGGTATCCGGCTGGTGCTGGTGCATGGCTCACGCCCACAGATTGAACAACGCCTGCAACAACGCGATACCGATTTTCATTATGTCAACGGTCTGCGCATCACCGATGATGCGGCACTTGCCTGCGTCAAGGAGGCCAATGGTGCGATCCGGGTTGAGATCGAGGCACTGCTCTCGATGGGGGTGGCTAACTCACCGATGGCGGGTGCCCATATTCGTGTGAGTTCCGGTAATTTTGTCACTGCCAAACCTTTGGGTATACGGGAAGGGGTCGATTACCTGCATACGGGTGAGGTGCGTAGCATTGATACCGCTGCCATACAACAGCAACTGGATCACGGCAATATCATTCTGCTGTCACCGCTGGGTTATTCACCCACGGGGGAAGTCTTTAATCTGAGTGCTGAAGAGGTTGCCACCTCGACAGCGATTGAACTGGGTGCTGATAAGCTCATATTCCTCACCGAGGGTTCCGACCTGCGTGATTCCAGGCGCAAGCTCATCGCTCAATTAACACCAGCGGATGCTGAAAAGATTTTGTTATCCCGACGCAAACTACCCGAGGATATCCACCACTATCTACACAGTGCCAGCCATGCCTGTCGCTATGGTGTGCATCGCACGCATATTATTAATCGTCATACCGATGGCGCACTATTATTGGAACTGTTTACGCGTGATGGTAATGGCACCCTGGTCTCGATTGAGACCTATGAGGACATTCGACCCGCCAGCATTGATGATGTTGGCGGTATCCTGGAACTGGTTACGCCACTGGAACAGGACGGCATTCTGGTGCGCCGCTCACGCGAGTTGCTGGAGATGGAGATCAACCACTTCACTGTCATCGAACGTGACGGGATGATCCTCGCCTGTGCCGCACTCTACCCCTATGTTAAAGAAGGTGTGGCTGAACTCGCCTGCCTGGTGGTGCATCCTGATTATCAAAAAGGAGGGCGTGGTGATACCCTGTTACAACACATCAGCCAACAGGCCAAACAACAGGATATTCATAGCCTGTTTGTGCTCACCACCCGTACCACCCACTGGTTCCGGGAACGTGGATTCAAGAATACCAAAATTGATCAATTACCAGTCAAACGTCGGGGGCTGTATAACTATCAGCGTAATTCAAAGGTGTTGATCAGGAAATTGTAGGTACATTGTTGAGTTATTATGGTGCGTGGTACGCACCATTTAAATCGCCTGCACCAACACCCAGGGTTTAATCACCACGGCCCAAACACTGGCATTGTCCTCAATCCAAATACGCGCTTGTTCATCCCCCAACAGATCAACCACACCCTCCGCCATCCACTGTTCAAACTGCGCTTTGTCATCGCCTGACATTGCCTCAGCCACCTGCACTAGATCCAGTGCAGCATCGACATACACAACCTTGCCGGCAGCAAAAAACCGCTGTAGCTCAGACCACGGGATCTTTGAGGTCTCCAGGTTTAATGATTGACTCATAATGGCACTACAGTCATTAAATAGATCCTTAACGGGACATCGGTGACGTTTTTATATGTTTAGCACTAATTGCAGCCCATAATTTAACAATTGATTTTGCTTGGTATTTAATTTTCCAGATTTATTACTTATAAATGATTTATCAAGCGTTAAAAGCTGTGAAATATTTACAACTGATTCACGAGTTAATCCAGAACCCTTTTTAGTAAGCTTAAAGTTTCCAGGGGCATCTGCCAAGCGTGTATTTGACGTAATGGCAGCAACAATTACCGTTTTTATTTTACTATTATTAAATTCATTGGATGAAATTATTACTACTGGGTGCCGAAAACCAGGCTCAGAACCTCGTGGTTCTTCTAATGAAGCCCACCAAATTTCACCTTTATTCACTACCATTCTTCCTTTTCTAGTGATTTTATTTGCATTGAATGTAATCGACTATCCAGGTTAGAGTCTGTTTCAGAATATATTTTATTTAACGCGTCAGTTACATCTAAGTATTTGTGTTTATTTAAATATTCTAGTATTGCCTTTGTGTAAAGCTCACTTCTAGAGATACCCGTGGAACTAGCGAAGTGTTCTGCGGCATCAAAGGCTTCATTGGGGATCGAGATTGCAGTTTTCATATAAAAAGTATGACCAAAGTTATACCCTCTGTCAATTTTTGCTTTAAATATAATAGCCATTATAGATCCCCGCATACGCGAGGATGACACCCACAAAAAAGGGGTGGCTCAAGCCACCCCTTTTTCTCCATTACGGCCAGAGCCGTAACAGTGACTTACTTCAAGCCGCTAAAATAAGCACCCAGGTTAGCCATATCGGCATCAGATAACGGCTTCGCCATTGGTGACATCATAGGGTTCTTACGAGCACCTGACTTAAAGGCCTTTAACTGATTAACAATATAAGCCGCATTCTGACCCGCCAGGTTTGGCCATGATGGATTGGCTGCCTTACCATTGGCACCATGACAACCGGCACAGGTAGCGGCCTTTGCCTTACCCGCAGCCGCATCACCCGCTGCCATCACTGTACCCTGAATACCTGCAAGTGCCAGACCGGCAACTAATACAATCGCTTTGTTCATAAATTTCCCCGAATAATAATCGAACACTATGCTCGAAAAAGTAAAAGCCGCACCCAATAACTGAGTTCTATTGCGGCAATTTTAACCCTATCTTTAGGCTTGGTCAAATATAACCAAGCACTTATATAACTCTCAAGCACGCCTTTCCCCAACGAGACCTTTGCACGATACAGCCCAGACCACTTGACAATACCTATATCTACAGTAAGATATAGGTATATAAACTGTCCCAAAAAATAGAGCGGAGCAAAAAATGATCAAAATCGGAGCAGCGGCAAAAAAACTCAATACCAGCATCCAAACCCTACGCCTCTATGAAAATAATGGCCTGATAAAATCACAAAGAACAGAGGGAGGAACTCGTGTATTTAATGCAGACACCATGGAACGAATACAAGTCATACAAACCTTGAATGAGCTGGGCATACCTCATAAACAATTAAAATTATTAGCGGATATACGGGTAAACAGCCTCACGGGTGATGAAGCCAGTCATCGAGTATCAGACGAATTATCTAACCTTATCGCATCACTCAGCAAGCTAAAAGACCTTGTTAGCAATACCCTGGATGATCTAACAGGCACAGGAGAATTTGTCTCCAACTGTTATGGCTGCAATAAACAACCCAGGCGTGATATATGCAGTCAATGCGCGCTATCCACAGATCTGCATAAATTCAAAACCACCCGTCTGATATGGGATCAATAAGGATGCAAGCAAATCATGAGCCTAATGTCATTATCGAGTGCACATACCAATCGGTATGGAGAGATGGCTTTGGCGCAAGAGGTTGGAAGATCAATCAATCCATAGGTGATCCAGTGGTCATTGCCAGCACAGCTGAAAGCGGTACACGTATCCCTACCTCTGTATTCGTACATGACATCGTTGACCATCACCTTTGTGGACTAAAACTCAGTGGTCATAGAAATGAAGCCACTGCACTTTTATTATTACAGCAACGAACCCAATCTAATCCCGCATCTGATTTTGAACAACTAATCAATGAAGACATTATCCAGGGCTACGTCAATGGAGAATCTATGATTGATTTCCTGCCTCAGAATCTGAGAAAAGATATTCCCCTGCGCTATAGACGAGACGATAAACTATCCATTGGTTTCCTGTGCGGCCTGTTAGGTGAAGCTCAACTGCGCAAAGAATTAGTACAACATTTTTTTCAGATGGGTCACGACAATCGAAAAATGGCCATAAAAAAATGGAATAAAACCGGACTGGATTATTCAAAAAGAGAAAATATCGGATTAAGCATACAGCGTCTTCTATCGAGGATTGATCCTGTATTACTCAGCAACAACCCTACCGTCGTTCATGGACAACTTCACATCAACAGCCACTCATGCCAACTGGAAATGGATCATTCATTTGGATCAATCTCTGATCACTTTATAAACACACCTTAGCATTTATCTTCATTAGCCGGTAGGGTGCGCATTGCGCACCATCACTTTGCTTGAAAATGTTGGTGCGCAATGCGCACCCTACCTAAGCTGCCACCACCGGCATTTGTTTTAACCTGATACTATGGAAAAAACTAGGCTTCAAATAATTCAAGAGACAGGATGGTTTCACGGCGTGTCTCTGCTAAAGAGGAGCAAGCTCTGTCTCGACTTTATGGCACCGGCACCACCCCATACCCAATCCGATCCATCATAGGCACACCAATACCCCGCTCCAGTGTCACCACAATCTCATCCTCGCAGACAAGCCCCGCCTCCACACTATTCGCCACCCAGCCGACGCATTCACAACCCGAGCGAATAATAGACTCATAGCTTAATAGCGCATGATTGATACAACCCAGGCGCAAACCAACCACCAGAACTACTGGGATATCCAGCCGCTTGACCAGATCTGCCATGGTTTTATGTAGATTAATCGGCACTTGCCAGCCACCGACCCCCTCCATCAAGGCAAAATCAACCTGTTCGCTCATCGCCCGCCAGTGATCTTCAATCACCGCCATATCAATCTCAACACCGGCTTGTTGAGCGGCAATATGCGGGGCTATCGCGGGTTCAAAGACATAGGGATTCACCTGTTCATAATGTAAAACCAGTGAGCTTGCCGCCATTAATGCCAGCGCATCCTCATTCCACAAAACACCATCCACACCTTGCTGTGCTCCACTGGCAACCGGTTTCATTGCCACCGTGGATAGACCCTGACACATCTTGTCCCTGAGCATCTGTTGTGCAATCCGGGTCTTGCCGACCCCGGTATCAGTCCCGGTAATAAAGACCTGTTCCATCAAGATTTATCCTCTTCAAGTCGTGCCCAGGCATGACCATAGACCACCTCATAAGTCGCGGGTAACACCCCCTCTTTACGATGCCCCTCGTAGGCCTGTTCCAGTGCCTGCCAGCGACCCTTGCCCATCAAACCACGCGCACGACCCAGAGTCATATTATGCGCGCCCAGGGATTTAAGATCACGCACCAGCCCTGATAGCTTCTGATAGGTCAGGGTCAACCCGTCCCGATCCATCACCGGATCAATCAAACCAGCGCGTAACATAGCATCACCCACATCACGCATATCAACAAAGTCATTCACATGACTATAGCTATCCACCTCACGCCAACTGGCACGCAGCTCATGCAAGGTCTCCGGCCCCAAGGTAGAAAACAACAACACCCCGCCCGGACGCAGGACACGCCGAAACTCAGCAAACACCTGATCGAGATCACTACACCATTGCAGGGTAAGATTAGAGATAATCATATCGACACTGGCATCTGCCAGAGGCAGAGACTGTGCATCGCCACAGACAAAATGCGCGCTGCCCAGCCAAGGCTTTTTATCCCGCGCCAGATGTAACATCGACTCCGCCAGATCCAGACCCAGCACATGCGCACGCCGATATTTACGCACCAGTTCCGCAGTGAGTGTACCCGTACCCGCACCCAGATCAAGAATACATCGTGGCTTGACCTTCATAAACTCAAGACGAGATAGCAAACGCTTACCGATCTCTCGCTGCAATACCGCTACCTCATCATAACTCGTCGCCGACTCATTAAAGGAACGCCGAACATCTTTCTGTCTTAATAAACCCACACCAAAATTTTTCATAACCACTACCCACTACTGTCCCGTTTATCATCCCCACATAGGCAGAGATCCACCAATTTATTGATTCTATTAACGCTTTCTGGTTCCCATGCTCCTGCGTGGGAACCCAAGGGCCTGATGTTATCCTGCTATGGGGTATGCATTCCCACGCAGAGCGTGGGAACGAGGAAACCATTACTCACAACCACCTAAATTCACTCATCTAGCATATTGGGTGCGCAGTGCGCACCCTACCTTCTACCAGGATCACTCAAGAGACGGAGATTGCTTCTCTTGAACAGAGACCCTTGCCCGCATGGACGCGGGCATGGAGCCACCATGGATGGTTTCACGGCGCGTCTCTGTTCAAGAGAAGCAATCCCCGTCTGAAACTAGAGCAACCACCCCTCAATACTCTCCACCACCTGCCGAGGATGCGACAGAAATGGCGCATGTCCTGCCCCATCAATTATATTCAATTCAACATCATCCAATTCAGCTACCAGTGCCTGCATTGCCTCGACCGGTACCAGTTTGTCTCGCGCACCAGCAATAAGCCGCACCGCTAATCCCAACGCAGCAATTCTGCCACGCAGATCCATCGTCCTCAATAGCTCAAGCCCACCCACCAGAGCCTGTTCTTCCGGCACTTGTTTCATCAACACCCTTAACCGGCGCAATATCGGTGCAGGCTGTTCAGCATCCCGTGCCACCAGTGAGAAGAAACGGCGCAAGGTCTGTTGGTGATCAACCTTTAATGATTCAGCAAACCCCGCCAACACCTCAGGCGACATCGCACAGTGCCACGCTTCATCACTAACAAAACAAGCACTGCTGGCAATCAGGATCAGAGATTCCAACCGTTGTGGTTGTTGCAAGGCGGCTTCCATTGCCAGCATCCCGCCCAGAGACCAGCCAACCCAGGTCGCCTTCTCCGGTGCCACTGCCAGCAATTCATCAATAATCTCATCCAGTAAAAAATCACCTGTCAGATCACTCTCACCATGTCCCGGCAAATCGACACAGCTCACCTGAAAGTTTACCGCCAGGCCTTCAACCAAATCCTCCCAGACCATAGCCGACATTGCCCAACCATGAATCAAAAACAGATCCGGTCCACTGCCCTTGACTCGAACATTCAGCGCCATCAAGCTGCGCCTTCAGCGAGCGATATTTTTTCCAGTGCATCCAGTAACCGCTCAACCTGTGTCATCTGATGGCTCGCAGAAAAGGTCAGCCGCAGACGCGCCTGCCCCTCGGCTACTGTTGGTGGTCGAATAGCTGGCACCAGGATACCTTGATCCAGCAAGGCATCACTCCATGCCAGGGCACGCTCCGAGCTGCCCAACAGCAGGGGTTGAATCGGTGTCATGCTGGTCATTAACGACAAACCCCGTTGTGCGGCACCCTGACGAAAATAAGCCACCAACTCGGCTAATTGTTCACGCCGCCACTGATCCTGCTGCACCTTGCGTAGACTGACACGCGTCGCCTCAGCCATCGCCGCTGGCATCGCCGTGGTATAGATATAGCTTCGTGCCTGCTGGATCAAGGTCTCAATCAGTGCCTCACTCCCCGCAACAAAGGCACCCGCCACACCAAAGGCTTTACCCAGCGTTGCCATCAATATCGGTACCTGTTTATCATCCAGGCCATAATGTTCCAGCGTACCCGCACCCGTTGCGCCCAACACACCGATAGCATGGGCATCATCCACCATCACATCCGCTTGATGAGCCGCCGCAATCCGTACCATCTCCGGCAGCGGTGCCAGATCACCATCCATACTAAACACCCCATCGCTTAATACACAGGCATCTTCCGCATCGGCATCCTGCATACGCTTATCCAGATCAGCCATATCCCCATGCCGATAACGGATCAGACGTGAACCACTAATACGCGCGGCATCCAGCAGAGAGGCATGATTCAAGCGATCCTGAAACAGACGCGTACTGCGCCCGGCAAGCGCCGAGGTAATCGCCAAGTTCGCCATATAGCCGGTAGAAAATAACAGCACCCGCTCACGTCCAACAAAGGCCGCCAGTTCCTCTTCCAGGGCATGATGTGCCGCACTATGTCCTACCACCAGATGGGCCGAACCACTACCCACACCCCACTGATCCGCACCCTTTTTCAAGGCCGCAATCAAATCAGGATGATTTGCCAGACCCAGGTAATCATTACTACAAAAACTCAGGCAGTCCCTGCCATCCACCCGCATCTCAACCGCACAAGGGGTTTCAACCACCCGACGGCGACGATACAAAGCCGCCTCCCGGCGTTGTTGCAAATCAATGGAAAGATCTTTCATGTACCTCTCTGTCATCCCCGCATAAGCGGGGATCTGATTAAATTAATGCCTGCAACAAGATAGATTCCCGCCTCCGCGGGAGTATCTGTGTTTCAAGTCAAGCTTTTGTTTTCCTGGTTCCCATGCTCTGCGTGGGAACCCAAGGGCATGATATTATCCTGCTATGGGGTATGCATTCCCACGCAGAGCATGGGAACGAGGAAATACCCCCATTTTATCTGGTGCGTAATACGCACCCTACCACTGCTCTGACCCCACTTCGGAGTGATACAGGTAGGTGTTTCCCTTAGCCCGGCACAAGCCGGGGACATAACTGGCGTAGCCAGCTGTGTCCCCTCGAGCACGTACCCCAGAACTGAAAAAGAAAACTCTCATTAATGACTATGATCGGTACAAGCCTTGCCCCAGAAATCCCCCTCAGCCGCCGGCGAAACCACCGCCGAACCCTGTTGTACACGCATACCTAAACGATCCAGTAAGGCCCTATCATCCGTAGCCGCAGCATTATCCGTGGTCAACAGACGCTCTCCATAAAAAATCGAATTAGCACCGGCAAAGAAACACATCGCCTGCATCTCATCCGACATCTCATGCCGCCCTGCCGACAAACGCACATGCGAACGCGGCATCAGAATTCGTGCCACCGCAATCATACGAATAAATTCCAGCGGATCGGTCTTGTCGACCCCCACCAGAGGTGTACCCTCAACCTGCACCAGATTATTAATCGGCACACTCTCCGGGTGACGCTCCATATTAGCCAGCGCCTGTAATAGACCCGCCCGATCCTTGCGCCCCTCACCCATACCAATAATGCCACCGGCACAGACACGCATACCCGCATCACGGACATGCTCCAGGGTATCCAGACGATCCTGATAGGTACGCGTGGTAATCACTTCCCCATAAAATTCCGGCGAGGTATCCAGATTATGATTATAGTAATCCAGCCCGACATCCTGCAGACGTTGTGCCTGATCCGCATCCAGCATACCGAGGGTGGCACAGGCTTCCATACCCAGTGCTTTAACGCCCTCGACCATCGCCAGCACCTGCACGAAATCCTTCTCCTTCGGATTACGCCAGGCCGCCCCCATACAAAAACGACTAGCACCATTATCCTTCGCCTGACGCGCCGCCTCCAGCACCTTATCCACCACCATCAACCGCTCCACCTCAAGTTCAGTGTCTTTATGGTGATGCGCACTCTGGGGACAATACGAACAATCCTCCGGACACGCCCCGGTCTTGATACTCAACAAGGCACTCATCTGTATCTCATTAACATCAAAATTCTGCCGATGAACCACATGCGCCTGATACAGGAGATCATTAAACGGGAGTTCAAATAACGCCTCAATCTCCTCAACCGCCCAGTCATGGCGTAACACATCATCCACCGATTTTAGTACCTGTATTGAATCACTCACGATAACCTCATCATTCTATTTATGGCTGAATGGTGCGTAATACGCACCCTACCAACGAATCCCCGTCTACACGAGGATGACAACCCGCCCCGTTAACACTCAAGAGACAGGGATTGTTCCTCTTGAACAGAGACCCTTGCCCGCATGGACGCGGGCATGGAGCCACCAGGGATGGTTTCACGGCGCGTCTCTGCTCAAGGGGAACAATCCCTGTCATGGTGCGCAATGCGCACCCTACCATGTGCATAACCCTTGTATAAAACCAACAAAGGCAGCAGACTAACCCACGCAACAAGGGAATATGTACTGCATTGCAGTATCTGTCAACTAAAAGGACTTAGTATGGTTTACAACTGGACAAATAAATTACTTAGCATCCTCTACCCCTACACCTGCATCCTATGCTCCGCACCCGGCTATCAGGACACCGATCTATGCAAACCCTGCTGGGATGAACTACCCAAAATAGCCCAGGCTTGCCCGCAATGCGCCAACCCGATCAATAGCGCAGGACTATGTGGACGATGCCAGCAACACCCCCCTCATTTCCAATATACCCACGCCAGCCTGCTCTATCGTTATCCCGTAGATTACATGATCCAGCAACTCAAGTTCTCCGGCAAACTCGCCATGGCTCGCGTACTGGGCAATATCATGGCACAGCAACTCCAGAACAAAGAGACGCTACCACAACAACTTATCCCGGTACCCCTGCACCCATCAAGAATGCAAGAACGCGGCTTCAATCAGTCATACGAGATTGCCAAAGTGGTTGGACAACAACTGGATATCCCGGTCAATGACCACGCCTGTATCCGTAGCCGGGATACCCATGCCCAGTCATTACTGAAACTAGATGCCCGTAAACACAATATCAAAGGAGCCTTCGGGATTAATAGAAATAATATTGCTGATCATGTTGCCATTATTGATGATGTCATGACCAGTGGTCACACCCTCAATGAACTGGCACATAGATTAAGTAATGCAGGCGTTAGCAGAATCGAGGCCTGGGTCTGCGCCCGCGCCCATGCCCATGCCTGACACAGTGATCAAGAGATTGGTGCGCAGTGCGCACCCTACCCGAAAACAATACCAATAAACACCACCAGACCCAACCAGTGATTATTCAGAAACGCCTGAAAACACCTTGCCGGTTCTCGCTGTGCAATCAACACCTGCTGATAAATGGACAAGGCAAGCGCTGCCAACAGCCCCGAAAAATACCACACACCGAACTCATTACACAGACCCAGTAATAACAAACCTATCAACATCAAGATCTGAAATATCGCAATCATCAGACGATCCGACTGGCCAAATAATATCGCCGTTGATTTCACCCCGATCTTTAGATCATCTTCACGATCCACCATCGCATACATCGTGTCATAGGCAACCGTCCAGCAAACCGCACTAACAAATAATAACCACGCCTCAGCCCGAACCTCACCCGTCTGCGCCGCAAACGCCATCGGAATCGCCCAGGCAAATGCCGCACCTAAAACAATCTGAGGTAGATGAGTATAGCGTTTCATAAAGGGGTAAATCGTCGCCAGCACCACTGCCCCCAACGACAATAAAATAGTCAGGGTGTTCATCAAAAGAACCAGTAGAAATGCCGTGATACACAAACCGGAAAACAGGATCAATGCCTCTCGCACAGACACCTCGCCCGTTGCCAGGGGGCGTTGCCGGGTACGTTGCACATGGGGATCAATTTTGCGATCAGCAAAATCATTAATCACACAACCCGCCGAACGCATCAATACCACACCCGCAGCAAACACCAACAGCACCAACAAGTCAGGCATCCCATCAGCAGCAATCCATAATGCCCACAGGGTCGGCCATAACAACAACAGAATACCAACCGGTTTATCTAACCGCATCAGGCGTACATATAAGATTAATTTCGTATTCATTTAAAGTCTTTTGGTGCGCAGTGCGCACCCTACCCTTTACCGTTTGTCCGCAGGGATGCGGGCATGGAGCCTACATGGATGTATTTACGGCGTGTCTCTGATAAAGAGGAACAAGCCCTGTCTCGCTCTTAATAGAACAGCAGTTTTTTGGTGCGCGGTGCACACCCTACCTTAAAACAAAAAAATCTCATTCACCAACAGATTATTCTGATTCAAACTAAACACCGAACGTCGACCCCAGATCGTTGCCGGTTTATTCTTCAAACCCTGAACCGCCACGCGCCCCATAACCGAACCCGAGTCAATACGTGCCAACTCCATCTCACCACGTTGCAGCGATGGATTGGAAAACAAAAACTCACCCAGAGGACGATTACCCAGATGTGCCAGGCGGCGTTCAGAACCTGATAGTGATCGAACCGGGATGACGGTACGAGCAAAGACCATAGGCATCCCATCACAGAGCAATTGTACCTGCCGAACCAACGCCACCTCACCCTGCCGCATATTTAAAATACGCGACTCATCCAGCCTCGGGTGTTGCCAGCATTGCTGTAATACCCGCACACTAAAACGCCCATCGCAATGTTGCTGTAATCGTCGCGTCAGAGAATTTTCATCCAGCAACCATGCGCGCAAAGACAAAGGGATAGCATGTGTACGAAAAAAACGGGCGGGATACCAATGTGTCTTTACAGTCATAGGAGGAGTATACCTAAGGAAGCTAAACCTCACCATAACGCACATCATCACCCAACCAGCGATGAATCAACTTCTCAACCCGCTCATCCTGTTGCTGTATCAACAAATCAGATGCCGCCACCACGTCCTCCATTAAATACTGATCCCGCATCAAATCAGCAATGCGCATCTGTAGCATGCCCGTCTGCCGCGTCCCCAACACCTCACCCGGCCCACGCAACTCAAGATCCTTACGCGCAATCTCAAAACCATCACAGCTTTCACGCAACACCCCAAGACGCGCACGACCGGCAGCCGACAAAGGGTTTTTATACATCATCACACAATAACTCTGATGCTGACCACGCCCGACCCGACCACGCAATTGATGCAACTGCGCCAAACCCAGACGCTCAGCATTGTCAATAACCATCAAGCTGGCATTGGCGACATCCACGCCCACCTCAATCACCGTAGTTGCCACCAGAAGATCAATCTCACCCTGTTTAAAACGCCTCATCACCTGTTCTTTCTGTGCCGGTTTTAGTCGACCGTGTACCAGACCAATACGCAGATTGGGTAGTGCCAAAACCAACTGTTGCGCCATATCCTCGGCGGCCTGACACTGCAAAGACTCCGATTCCTCAATCAAGGTACATACCCAATAAACTTGCCGCCCCTGCGCACACATCTGCTGTACTCGCTCGACCACCTCACCACGTCGCGTATCCGGCATCACCACGGTATTGATCGGCGTACGCCCAGGGGGTAGCTCATCAATAACCGAGACATCAAGATCAGCATAGACCGCCATCGCCAGGGTACGCGGTATCGGGGTTGCCGTCATAATCAACTGGTGTGGTCGGCTATCACCCTTAACACCCTTGTTACGCAGTGCCAGACGTTGATGCACCCCAAAACGATGTTGCTCATCGACAATCACCACAGCCAGATTGGCAAATTGAATATCGTCCTGAAACAAGGCATGCGTACCCACTATAAGCTGAATTTCGCCTTGTGCCAGTTGTTCTAGAATTTGATTACGCTCTGCCTTTTTAGTCTTGCCCGACAACCATGCAAGCGGCACCCCCAACCCTTGTAACCAACCACGGAAACTACAAAAATGTTGCTCCGCTAATATCTCGGTGGGTGCCATGAGTGCCGCCTGTCGCCCACAGGAAACCGCCTGCAAGGCAGCAAAGGCCGCTACCAGTGTCTTACCCGAACCCACATCACCCTGCACCAGACGCATCATCGGCTGAGTCATAGCAAGATCACTACCGATCTCGCCAATCACCCGCTGTTGTGCAGCGGTTAATTCAAATGGAAGCGCCTGACAGAGCTGATCAAACAACGTATTCTGATGCTGCAAACAAGGGGCCGATTTGTGTGTCGCCTGTTGCCTGAGGCGACGCATACTCAAATGATGCGCCAGCAACTCCTCCAGGATCAGCCGTTGCTGTGCCTGATGTCGACCCTGTTCCATCACCTCCAGCCGCGCATCAACCGGTGGGCGATGAACATAACGCAGGGCATCAACTAACGAAATCTGCGCCCGCCCCTGACACAAACTATCCGGCAAATACTCCGGCAGGACATCCGGCTCATCCAGCCAGACCAGTGCCTGATCAGTGAAATTTCTCAGGCTTAATTGATGCACACCCTCGGTGCTAGGATAAAAGGCAGTCAGGTGATCATCAACCGGAAGAGTCTGTTCATCGTCCAGTAATTGATACTCAGGATGAATCATCTCACTCATACTGGCACCAGAACGGATCTCACCAAAGCAACGAATCGTCTTACCGCGCTGCAATGCATTGTGTTGAGCCGCATTAAAATGGAAGAAACGCAGACACAAGGAACCGGTACCATCACTGATACGCACCAATAAATTACGTCTGCGTCCGAACTTGATCTCGGTCAGATCAACGCTGCCCTCAACCACCACCTGCTGACCACTACGCACCGCACCCATTGGCACCACCCGGGTACGATCCTGATAACGCACCGGCAGATGAAACAACAGATCCTGCAAGGTTGCAATATTGAGTCGAGCCAGACGTTCAGCCACACGCGAACCAATACCCTTAAGAACCGTAACGGGTATCTGATCCAGTATTTTTTTTACATTGTTATTCAACTACTGCCCCGTTAACTCAAGAGATAGGGATTGTTCTTCTCTAACAGAGACCGTTGCCCGCATGGACGCGGGCATCGAGCCTACACGCCTACATGGATGTAGGTAGGTAGAGCAATGCAGGAGCAATTGCCGATGGATGTATTCACGGCGTGTCTCTGATAGAAAAGCGTAATTCATGTCTCGAACTTACCAGGCATATTTTTCCATGAATATAATGTTATTACAGTAATTAAATAAACCCTTAACAGATAATAGTTAATCACTCAATTCCATAATGGCATCCATCTCAACACTAGCCCCCTTCGGCAATGATGCCACCCCAACCGCTGCACGCGCAGGATAAGGTTGTTCAAAATACTCAGCCATCACCTGATTAACCAACGGAAAGTGTCCCAGATCGGTTAAAAAGATATTTAACTTAGCAATATCCGCCAGGCTACCACCCGCTGCCTGGCAGACCGCAGTAAGGTTCCTGAAGACCTGATTAATATGAGCTTCCATATCACCCTCAAGTAATTCCATAGTCTCCGGGAGCAGTGGGATCTGCCCGGATAAATAAACCGTATTACCACAACGTACCGCCTGTGAATAAGTGCCAATGGCCTCTGGAGCCTGATCGGTGTGAATTATTTTACGTGTCATTAGGTGATACCCCGTTACAAATTGATTAATCGATTTTATACTAAATCAACAGATTCTGATAAATTATATGTGCATTCACAGCTAAAGACATAAAAACACCCGATTAATGTAAAAATAACCGACAAACTCATGGTGATGCAAATATCCATTACTGAATAAGCCATGATAACACCTCATCAACATCTAATAAAATAGATATAAAACAATAAATTATAGTAATAAAAGCCATAAAATAATATCAGAGACCTTCCATAATCGAATCAAAACAACATACAACCCAACCCCTATCAAGCATTAATAATGTCGGATTTATTTACAAATGCAAAAATACCAGCTACCACCTATCGCAACGAATAAACGTAACTCATTGATTTTAATCAATATAAAAAAGTTGGCGCAAACATTGCTATATTCACTATAAAGGACGCGCATTAACTAAGCGGACAACGCGTCTCAAATAAACGCATTCACATAACATCGTTGAATGGCCACCAAAAAAAATAATAGAGGCTTGATATGAAAATTTCAAATATAAAAAGCTTACTCGGTATACTGGCTGCGATATCAGCCACGCCTGCAATTGCTGCAACAACAGTTTTTGATAATAACCATTCCGATCTAAACGCGGGGTTATCGATAGACCTAACCCAGGATATTGCCCTTGATAAAACAAATATCAAGGCGCTCATCGCTAACAGTGCAGAAGATGTTAAGCAAACAACCGATAACGCAGCAATGCTAATAGATTACGCGGCTGAAAAAGACTTATTACTACCCAGCACTGAAGAATCTTACTTTAAGAAAATAACGGATATGGATATCTCAATCTGGGCCGATGTTGATGTCGATAACTTCAGCGTTAATAATACCGACGCAACAACCCCGCCCGCACCGGTCGCCGTCTGGTTATTGGGTAGTGGTTTACTTGCTGTGGCTGGATGGACTCACCGCCACAACAAAAAATAAACTGGATGGGCTAGCCCACCTCATCCAGTACCCGTCGCTTGAAGCGGACACCTAGCCGAGTGGCGATTGCCTCACAGGCCTGTACGTCGACACCGGACAAGCCATCAATTGCCGAGATACTGATGTCGTCAATATAACAACTCGCCTTTTCGATAAAATCCAGTACATCCGCTAAACCAGCAGCATCAGGGGGGCGACAATGCTGACTATACACAGCTTCATCCTGGGCATTGAGCGAGATTGAGAGCACATCCACACACGCACCCAACTCTTTACTGACATCACGACCATGAAACCAGCTGGCTAAACCGTCTGTGTTAACGCGAACCCTGACACCCCTCTCACGCACATAACGCGCCACCTCTAACAATACATCAAGGCGACGCGTCGGCTCACCCAGCCCACAAAAAACCACTTCTTTATACTGCGTTAAGTCACCCATGGCCTTAATCACTTCATCGGCCTCAGGCTCTTTATAAAGACGCAAGGGATAGCCCTGCACACTCCACTCACCATTAAACTTGGGACAGAAACGACAACTCAGATTACAACGACTGGTTAGATTGAGATAACAATTACCATGTAGTTCGTATGCAATTACTTCTTCGGTTTTATTTTTACTCATAGCAAAATGGTGCGTGGTACGCACCCTACCTCTGTGTAAATAGGGTGCGTACCACGCACCACCTCTGTCATTCCCGCGTAGGCGGGAATCTATTATTAATCAGAGCGTCCTAAACGCCAGGCATCCAACAAAGCCTCTTTTAGATCAGGGTTATGCTCAAGATCATCCACCCCCATCTTGTCTCTCGCAATCAACTGCAATTGCATGAGAACCCGCCGTTCCTTCCACGCCTGTTCAAAACTTATAATATCCAGTATTTCATCACAAACATGGTCAACAACCAGACCTTGCGCATCCCTGAAACGAACCTGTTCTACCTGCATCATCTCATATTCATACGAATACAGATCAATATTAATTGACCGTGCAAGCAAGGGATAAAGGGCAGGAAGTTTACCACCCGCCTCCATATAGCTATTAAGATCCATCTCAATTGAGGCTGAAATCTCATTACCTTTAAAATAAAACGCAACAAATGCTGTAATACGATTGCTCATATTAAGAGGTCAGAGCAGTAAATAACAATGGTAATTTTTCAGGTAATTTTTCAATATTATCAATCACGGTATAACCACCCGCACCAAAGATATCCTGAATATAGTCATCAGCCTTTTTATCCAGGCTAATGCAATAGCTATACATCCCCCTGGATGAAACCTCATCAACCGCCCTTTTGGTATCACTGATTAAATACTGATCATCATCCACATCAATATCAGAGGGCTCACCATCGGTGAGGATCAACAGTATCTTTTTATCTGCCTTTTGTGCTTCCAGATAATGTGAGGCATGACGAATAGCCGCCCCCATACGCGTTGAAAAACCAGCATCCATCGCGGCAATTCGTGCCTTTACCGTATCATCAAACTGCTCGCTGTAACCTTTTATATGGTAATAACGTACATTATGTCGGGTATCAGAATGAAAACCGGCAATAGCATATTTATCACCCAACTGATCGATAGTCCATGCCAGCAATGAAACGGCTTCCTGACTCAATTGCAAAATAGTTTGGTCAGAGCCTTCATGCTTATCATTCAACGAAGCCGACAAGTCGAGCAAGATCATGACTGCAATATCGCGCCCATCATGCTTATGGCTCATATTAATACGCGGATCAGGCTGTGACCCACATTTGTAATCAATCAAGGAACGAATCGCCACATCCAGATCAAGTTCACTCCCCTCTTCCTGATAGCGAACACGCACCATATTTTGCGGTTTTAGTCGATCCATAATCTGCTTCAACAGTTTTGCCAGATCTCTATATTTATCCAGAATCGCATCTATGTCAGCACTGTTACCCGAGGGGTGAATAGATTCATACAGGCTCACCCAATCAGGTTTATATGAGTTGGTCATATAATCCCACTCCGCATAATGGCGCGGAGGTAAACCATCTGTTTGCAGTTCTTCCGACCTTACCTCACGTTCTGCCTCGAAATCTTCAGCCTCATCATTTTCCTCGATAAACACCCACATGTGACGATTATCATCACGATAATCCACCTCGGTATTTTCAAAACGAATCTTTGCTAACTGATCACTTTGCAGACGGGTTCGGGCAATATATGAAATGGCTAACTCCATCATCTCCTTAGTGCTACCATCACCCGCCTTCATGACAGCATGGAATTTTTTTGTATACTGCAGAATGTATTCATTTTTATAACCGTGATCGTCATCCAGAATAGCGCGGCTTAACATTGCCAGGCGATGACGAATACACGATTCTTTCTCATTATCACAATCACCTTCAACGGGTTGTGGATGCAGTGCCAGCAAATATTTACGCAAGCCCGGATATTCCTTAAGCATTAAATATTCAACACGGGAATCTTCCAGGTGCTCCACCGCGACCCGTTGAAACGGACTCAGATTATCCGCAATTAACTGACCTGACCAACGACGATGAGCCGCAATATGTGCAATGGTTACGCGATAACGATCAATACCAGAGACACCATTAAGATCATCATATACATCAGGAATACGAATACCCAGGCTATCGTAATAAGGCACCGGTTTACGCAGCACATCAAAGCCAAGCGAGTAAGGCACAAAATAGGCTTCATCCTCCCACATGGCACGTAAAAACATTTCCAGTTGACGTTCATAATCCATGAACAAGGTACCATGACGCTCACGTTGCAACATGGCCTTACTATCGGCAGATTGTAAACTGAAATAATCCTTTTGACGCTCGGGGTGTGACTTGTAATTACGCGTGCCGTACTCTATCCAGTTTTTTAAACCTTCCAGAGAAAGCTGACTTAACAGATATGGAATATGTTCAAGTAAAACCAGAAAACCCTGACTCGAATGGGTTTTATGATGCCCATGAACCGATGTTGTGGTCGCTTCCACCATCTCATCCAGAATATCCAGGAAATGTTGCATCTGTTTAAGCGTGCCTAAACGACGCGATGCCTCGGGCAAACATTGCATAAAGGGTGGAATAGCCTTGCCATTGGGTGAACGTGAAAGCTCCCATACCATTTTAGAGACAATCTCCAAAATCGGCTCGCCCAATTTATGCGCCATCACTGGCATTTTTTCCAGATAAATACTTACCGGTTCCCAACCACGACCGATCATACAAATTAAAGATGCGCCAGAAAGATATTGATCAATACCTTTATTTGACAGATTTCTTAAGGCATCCTGAATATAGTCGTCAAAGCATTCTTCAATTTGCTCGAAACTACACTTGAGTCTGTCACGATAAGATTCGTAGTCTGATTGCTGCATTATTTTGATTAACCAAAAATACTATCGATAGAATGATCCAGAGTACTACGAATATCCGCATCATCCGTAATCGGGCGCACCAGTGCCATGCGACATGCCGCCTTTGCTTCTATGCCCTTACCGATTAAGACTGCCGCATAAACCAGTAACCGTGTTGAGATCCCTTCATCGAGACCATGACCTTTAAGATTACGGGCAGTATGCGCAATCTTTACCAGTTTACGGGCAGTCTCTGCATCCGTGCCGGATTCTTTTTCAACAATACCTGCCTCTACCTCTTGATCGGGGTAGTCAAAATCCAGACCAGTAAAACGTTGCTTGGTTGATTGTTTGAGATCCTTCATCAAACTCTGATAACCGGGGTTATAGGAAATAACTAATTGGAAATCAGGATGCGCATCAATCAACTCACCCTTTTTATCCAGTGGTAATTGACGACGATGATCCGTGAGTGGATGAATAACCACCGTGGTATCCTGACGCGCCTCAACGATCTCATCCAGATAACAGATTGCACCAACACGTGCAGCCGTCGTTAAGGGGCCATCCAGCCAGCGCGTACCATTGGCATCGAGTAAGTAACGCCCCACCAGATCCGATGCCGTCATATCTTCATTACAGGCAACCGTAATTAACGGCCTACCCAGTTTCCATGCCATGTACTCAATAAAACGAGACTTACCACAACCTGTCGGGCCTTTAATCATAACCGGCAAACGAGCCGCGTAGGCCGCTTCATAAAGCGCAATTTCATCACCCGTTGCACCGTAAAAAGGTTCTTCGGTTACCTTGTATTGTTCAATATCTATATCAGTCATAATCTTGCCCTTTAAAAGATCCTCTCACCTCTGTGATAAAAATCCATCCTTAACCGAGCTAACTACCCTAGCCCTCTATCCAGTGAAAAAAAACCCCCGCATAGGCGAGGGCTTTCAATCAAAACGTTCGACTTACTTGTGAACGCCTAACTTGTCTCTCCAGCCTGGGAACAATGCATCAGCATCATGCTCAAACGACTCGAATGCACGAGCAAATTCATTATGCTCTTTCGCGTACTCGATAGGATCGGCACCTTGCTTCCAACAATCATAAGCCTGATGCAGAGATTTTGCACCTGCTGCAGGAGAATCAATATGACCGTAAGAACCACCACCCGAGGTATTAATAACATTACCATGACCCAGATTCTCGAAGAAACCAGGCAGACGTAACGCGTTCATGCCACCCGAAATAATCGGTGTCGTTGGCTTCATGCCATGCCACTTCTGGAAGTAAACAGGACCCTGACACTCATCACGCTCAATCATGTAAGCAATAATCTTGTCTTCCTGACCACCTTCCATCTTACCGTAGCCCATTGTGCCTACGTGGATACCGGATGCACCCATCAGACGAGAAAGCTTGGCTAAAACATACGCAGTGTAACCGCGCTTGGAAGAAGGTGATGTTACAGCACCGTGACCTGCACGATGATAATGTAAATACTGAGAAGGATACTGACGACGTGCCGTTGTCACCATACCCGGGCCACCTACATAACCGTCAACCAGGAAAGCCAGACGAGGTGCATCTTCACCAAATGTTTCTAAACCGAAGTCAGCACGAGCACACATTTCGTGGTGATCATCAGCCGTGATGTTCATAGAGAAAATCTTGGCTTCGCCCGTTTCGTCCTGTGCACGCTTCATGGCATCATGAACTAAAGGAATAACCTTCTTAAGTGGGCAGAAAGTCTGGTTACCCTGAGGCTCGTCATTCTTGATGAAGTCACCACCCAGCCAGAAAGAGTAGGCAGCAGCTGCAAATGGCTCAGGACGTAAACCAAGCTTGGGCTTGATGATAGTACCGGCGATATAACCACCGTTTTCACGAGGACGACCTAATGCATTCCACAGATCAGAAATATCAACAGAAGGGCCGTCGAACAGGTTTAGCATCTTAGGCGGAACAAAGAAATCAAACATTTGAGCATTTTTGATGTCACCCATGCCCTGGTTATTACCAATCGCAAGCGTCAGGAAAGAAACGATCATGGCACGGCCATCAATAACGTTACGATCGAACAACTCGTTCGGGTAAGCAATCTTCATGATGCCTTTGGCTTCGTCAATTTCATAGACTAAAGCGTCAACGCCTTTAGTGAAATCATCAGTGGTTGAAACTTCAACGTTAGTACCGGTTGAAGATTCAGCTGAAAAGTGAGCAGCCGCTTCCAGGTAACCGTAACCTTCTGCCGGTGTCATGGTATAAGCAACAAGCATGTGATTACCATCAGCAAGCAGTGTATCTTCGTTTAAACTCAGGTCTGAGTAACGACCCGTTTGATCTAATAAAGCCATTTTTTGATCTCCTTAAATTAAAATCTGTCTTGAGACAAAAGGATTAAAAACCCGTTTCAACCTCAACTGGGTTGCAACTATACGGATCATGAACCATAATTAAAACTAAGTAATTCTGATAGAAACGATAAGTAAAAGCTTATGCATGTAACCCTACGACAACTCAAGGTCTTTGAGGCCGCCGCACGTTTGTTAAGCTACACGCGTACCGCTGAACAGCTCCATCTCAGCCAACCCGCAGTATCCATGCAAATCAAACAGTTAGAAGGAAACATAGGTCTTCCACTATTTGAGTTAATGGGTAAGAAGCTCTATCTAACCGATGCCGGACACGAATTACACCACTACAGTAAAACTATATTTGAACAACTGGATGAAGCTGAATCGGTTTTTGAATCAATGAAAGGCCGTAGCAGCGGGCGACTGAAGATCTCCGTTGCCACCACTGCCAGTCACTTCACAACCCGCCTGCTCGCCGCTTTCTCGAAGCGATTTGAGGGTGTATCTATTGAACTGGATGTCACCAACCGTGAAAATCTACGTCGACAACTAGAGGACAATGAGCCCGACTTGGTTATCATGGGGCAACCCCCAGCAGATCTCAATGTGGTAGCACAGGCCTTCATGGATAATCCCCTGGTTATTGTGGCACCCGTCGATCACCCACTCACCCATGAATCCAACATACCACTCAGCCGCTTTGCCGAAGAACGCTTTGTGGTGCGTGAAACCGGCTCAGGAACTCTGGGCGCGATTGAACGCTTTTTTAGCCAGCATGATGTACCGTTTCAAACGGGTATACAGATGTCGAATAATGAAGGCATCAAACAGGCGGTTGAAGCCGGGCTAGGATTGGGCATTGCCTCGATACACACTCTGGAACTGGAACTGAAAACAGGTCATCTGGCTCTACTTGATGTTGAAGACTTTCCGATTGAACGTCACTGGTATCTGGTTGAGCGTAAAGGCAAACGTCTATCGGTAGTGGCACAGGCATTCAAAGACTTTGTACTGGAAGAAGCAAGCCAGTTTGTGAACCTGCCATAGGTAGGGTGATGAGATGGTCTCCTCCCCCCTTTAATACGGCGTCGTAATGCGCCATGATGGAAGTTCAACAGACCATCAACATAAAGAAACGAGGAGACCGATATGAAGATTACTACAATTGGACTGGATTTGGCAAAGAACATATTTCATGCCGTGTGTTTT
>JAADJB010000047.1 GCA_013151035.1 Gammaproteobacteria bacterium | reverse complement strand
CCGTAAAACCTTGGTTTTACGGTTTTAATTGGGGTCTGTCCCCGGTTTTATCTGATTGGGGTCTGTCCCCGGTTTTATCTGTCCGGTTTTATCAATCCTTCTTGATGTAGATATGGTAGGTACCACTATCTTCATTTGAATCAACAATGGATGCGCCGATCTCTTCAACCAGTCCGGGGATATCATCATTGGTGCCAGAGTCGGTTGAGATAAGGTGTAACACTTGGCCTGATTCCATGCCGCGTAGTGCTTTACGGGTTTTCATTACGGGCATCGGACAGTTGAGTCCTGATGTATCGAGTTCCTGGTCAAAATCAGTCATTTTATATCACCGTGCTTATCTTCATTAATTAATAGAGACGCTATCATACTCAATTTTTTATATTTTGTTAACAAATACTGCATTTAGGATATAGGCTCTGCCCTGAAATCATGAGATAGTTAAGGAACCTCAGATTAATTATATACTATGACTGGTCTGAGGTTCCTTAACCTTTCGAGAGGTATCTGACTTATGGAGTTTCTTCCAATATTTTTAGCCATCAAGCAACGCCCCTGTCTGGTTATCGGTGGTGGTGATGTCGCTGCCCGAAAGGTAACGATGCTGCATAAGGCGGGTGCCCGTATTATTGTGGTTGCGCCAGAATTATGTGCTGATCTACAGACCCGTGCCAGTGCGGGTGAGATCGAACATATTGCGCGGGGCTTTGAGTCGGCTGATCTGAATGAAAAGGTGTTGGTGATTGCAGCAACAGATGATAGTGCGGTTAATCAGTTGGCATCGAAGTTGGCGAATGAACAGGGTATACCGGTTAATGTAGTGGATAACCCGGCACTATGCAGTTTTATTGTGCCCTCGATACTGGATCGTTCACCGGTGATGATTGCGGTATCTACCGGGGGTGCTTCACCGGTGCTGGCACGTCAATTGCGTTCACGTCTGGAGAGTATGATTCCTTCAGCTTATGGTCGTCTGGCGACCTTGATGGATGAGTTTCGACCACTGGTTAAAGAGGCTTTCTCTGATACTCAGCAACGTAAACAATTTTGGGAAGATCTGTTGGCGAGTCCTTTTGTTGAGATGGTGCTGGCGGGTCAGGATGCGGTGGCGCGTGATTATATTAAACAGGCAATCGCCGATAAGCAGATTAATACGGATATGGGCGAGGTCTATCTGGTTGGTGCCGGCCCCGGTGATCCAGATCTATTAACTTTTCGTGCCTTGCGTTTGATGCAGCAGGCGGATGTGGTGGTGCATGATCGGTTGGTATCAGCACCGATCATGGATATGGTGCGTCGTGATGCGGATCGGATCTATGTCGGCAAGGAAAAGGATAATCACGCTGTTCCCCAGGAGGAGATCAATCAGCTCTTGGTCGATCTGGCGCGTGAGGGTAAACGCGTATTACGTCTGAAGGGTGGTGATCCCTTTATCTTTGGGCGTGGTGGGGAAGAGATTGATATTCTCGCCAAAGAAGGAGTGCCTTTTCAGGTGATTCCAGGCATTACTGCGGCGGCAGGTTGTGCCTCTTATGCCGGTATTCCGTTAACGCATAGAGATTATGCTCAATCCTGTACTTTTGTTACCGGTCACTTAAAAGATGGTAGTCTCAATCTCAACTGGAATCAGTTGGCTCAACCACGCCAGACAGTGGTGTTTTATATGGGGCTGAATGGGATTAAGGATATCTCACGCGAGATGATGGCGCATGGCGTTCCGGCTGATATGCCAGCGGCATTGGTGGAACAGGGTACGACTCCTAATCAGCGCGTGCACATTGGTACCATCAGTAATCTACCTGAGTTGGTCAAGGAATCCGGTGTGTGCGCGCCAACCTTGACGATTGTCGGTGAGGTGGTTGAATTACATGAAAAATTGAAGTGGTTTAATGCACCACAGCATCAGTCGGGTTCGGTGTTTAGAAAGAATGGGGGGAGTAATTAAGCGGGCGTTAGCTAGCTAAATTGAGACTCCAGTGCCTGTCGCCATTCTTCAACAAAACTCTCGATGGTATCGGTGAAATCAGTATCCTGTTCTGTTCGATTAATGGTGCAGTGAACAACGATCTCATCCGGTCTGTATCTGGGACAAGTGGTGATGGACCAGGTGACGGCATTACGGCAGTTCAACAGGGAGAAACGGACTCCGCCATAGATGAGTTCGCGTTGTATATGAAACTGCCCCCAGATACAGTAGATTTCACCACTGTTGTCCTGGTGAGATAAGATCTTGTCCACATGGAACGGACACCAGCTATTTAATGTATCAATAGTGAGGAGTTGTTGCAGTTCCTGTTCAGTGCTTGAGCACTGGCTAAATGAGAAAAATTCCATGAGTGTATTATTACATAGTTTGAGGGAGAATGGGTATGACAGACGGTAGTAGTTGCGCCGCTAGTGAACCTTTTGCATTACAGGTGCTGGGTACCAGTATGGCACCGGAGTTTCCGGATGGGTGCATTATTATTATTGATCCGGGCGGCATAGTAAAACACGGTTGTTATGTGTTGGCTGTCGATGGCGCTAATGAGTTTATATTTCGCC
Organism: Gammaproteobacteria bacterium; assembly: GCA_013151035.1. NCBI lineage: Bacteria > Pseudomonadati > Pseudomonadota > Gammaproteobacteria > Gammaproteobacteria bacterium. The sequence continues at coordinate 4,617 of JAADJB010000047.1, read as the reverse complement.
AACTGGAGATCCGCGAGCAGGTTCATTATCTTGTGGCGCTGGAAGAGGGACATGAGGTTATTCAGCTTGCAGGACTTATCGATATTAAGGGTGTGGTCTCGCAACGTGCAGGGAAACGGCGTAAGCATCATAAGAAATATGATTGATGAGTGTTGTTCGAGACAGGGGCACTCCTCTTTAACAGAGACACGCCGTGAATACATCCATTGGCAATTGCTCCTGCATTTGCTCTACCTACATCCATGCAGTCGTGCGGGCAAGGATCTCTGTTAAAGAGGAGCGTCCCTGAATGGGTAGGGTGCGTATTACGCACCAGATAAAATGGGTGTTGGTGCGCAGTGCGCACCCTACCGAGTGGGATCCACTTCAATACAGTCCTAGCCACGCATAAAAACCAGCTCATGTTCACTGGAGGCTTGTTTATTAAACTGGTAGCGATCCTCTGAAAATCCTTTTAGTTGCTCTACATCCTTGATGCGATTCTCGATGATGTAGCGTGACATCATGCCGCGTGCGCGTTTTGCCATAATGCCGATGATCTTGTAGACATCGCCTTTCTTTTCCTTGAATACCGGGGTGATAATCGTACCCTTGATGGCGGGAAAGTCGATGGCGCTAAAATATTCCTTGCTGGCAAGGTTGATGAGCTGCTTTTCTTTTTTTAGTAACTTATTAATATCGTTAGTCAGTGTCTGTTTCCAGAACTGGTAGAGATCTTTGCTATCACCACAGGGCAGGCGTGTGCCCATTTCCAGCCGGTAGGGTTGCATCAGATCCAGTGGTGCTAACATGCCATACAGTCCCGACAGGATGCGGATATGATCCTGGGCATAATCAATGTCTTTCATACCCAACGTATCAGCACTAAAGCCAACATAGGTATCACCCCTGAAGGTATAAATTGCCTGTTTCGCATTTTGTGGAGTAAACGGGGTGGTGAAAGCCTGGTAACGTGCAACATTTAACGTGGTCAGTTTATCACTCAATTTCATCAGTTTTGAGATGTTTGACGCGGGCTGCTTTTTTAGCACATTAATGAGCTGTTGGCTTTTGTTCAGATAAGCCGGATGAGTATAGTGATCCACTGGTGCGGCATCATCAAAATTGAGTTTCTTGGCAGGTGAGACAATAATTAACATTTCAGGGGGTGAGGTTTATGTCTGTGGTGCTTCCTGTTCAGGGCGCAGATTAGGCATGAAATATTCATCAGCCAGATCGATATCAACGGGCTTTTCATTCTTGTCGATAAGTTTTAGTTCAAAGTCATTCCATCCTCTGAGACCTGTCTTGAGCGAGCTGACAGAACGATAGCCGAGCAGTCCATTCATGGTGAGTGCTGCCAGGACACTACGATTACCGGAACGGCATATTATCACAACGTCCTGATCACGCGCATCGGCAAGTGCCGGTACGGTTTCTTCAAAATTATACTCACAGGCGCTTTCCAATACACCTCTGGGGACATTGATTGAGCCAGCGATATGTACCTTGTCATATTCATAGGGTTCGGAGACATCGATTAATAGAATGTTATTTTTCTCCTGTAGACGTTCATCCAGGTCCCAGGGAAATATCTCATCGACTACCTCAGCGGCGGCACTTACCAGTTCATTAAGATTTTTCTTCATCATAGTTATTCTCGATTATCACGATTGCGCATGCCTTGTTCCACTGCAATAACGGCGGCCTCGACCCTGGAATGAACGCCCAGTTTACGCAGAATAGCCTTGACGTGTAGTTTGACGGTGCCATCGGATATTCCCAGGTTGCGTGCAATCAGTTTGTTGCTTTGACCCTCGGCCAATAGACCAAGGATTTCTCCTTCACGCGGTGTTAATTCAGAGAAGGGATCGTTGGAGCGAATTTGTTCAGGTGTCTCGCCTTGTATGGCGCGTGCCAGAATAGGCGCGAGGTCGGGTGCAACTACGGTCTTACCGGCAACAATATCTCTCAGTGCCACAACCAGATCATCGGGCTCCATATCCTTGATCAGATATCCCTGCGCACCGCTACGTAGGGATTCGATAAGATCCTGTTCATTACTGCTGGTGGTTAGCATCGCAATGGGCATCTGTAGACCATTCTTTCGTAGCTGACGTAATACTGCCAGACCATTGAGTCCAGGCATACGCATATCCAGCAGGATAATATCAGGATTAACTTCATTCGCCAGATCCAGACCTTCTTGCCCATCACCCGCAGCAGCAACCACATTAATACCGCGATGTCTTAATAAACCTTGTAAGCCCTCTCTGAACAGGGCGTGATCATCAATTAAAAGGACTCTAAGACTCATAGCGTTTTCTACTCATTATCATTACTGTCTCGTTAACTCAAGAGACAGGGATTGCGCTTCTCTATCAGAGACCCTGCCCGCATGGACGCGGGCGTGGAGCCTACATGGATGTATTAACCCAGACAGTCATAACATATAATCCTTGATCTCTGATTCCGAGGCAAGGTCTGGTTTAATCCTGAAGTTTAACAGAATTTGTGTGCCTTCACCCGGTTCACTTTCTATCTTTAGACTGCCGCCGAGACGTTTGGCGCGCTCTTCCATAATGCCCAGGCCGACATGCTCTCCAGGAATACCACTAACCGGTTGTTCGTGACTAATGCCGATACCATCATCCTCGATCAACACACGGTATTCATTGCTTTTATAGCTCAACATGATGCGTGTGGTATTGGCCTGACTATGTTTGCGTATATTGGCGAGAGACTCCTGGATAATACGCAGAATCTCAATTTCCTGCTCATCATTGAAGGGCAATTGATCCCATTCATTCTGGAAGAATAACTGGCTGCCGGTATCATTACGAAAGCGTTCGGAGAGTTGTTCAATAGCAGGAATAAGTCCACGTCGGTCGATGGGGGCACAGAAATGATTGATCAGTCCGCGTAGCTCGGTATGCGCCTCTTCCATACCCGCCTCGATGACCTCAAGGGCTTGCCATAGCGCGGCTTCATCTCCGCGATGCAGCGTTTCATCCAGTACCCGCACCTGAAAGCGCAGGCTGGCAAGCGTCTGAGCCAGGGAGTCATGCAATTCATGTGCAATACGGGTGCGCTCGGCCATCACCGACATTTGATTGGCTTCTTTATCCAGTTGAGCCTTTTCAATTGCCATACCCAGATGGCGACCAATACTGGTTAAGAGTTCAATCATATCCTCACTATTATCCAGATTCTTACGTTCGACATAGAGGTTGTAGGTGCCCAGGGTACGGCCACGATATTGCAGGGGGACGGTTAACATCTTGACCGTCTTGTTATCAAACAGGCTGACTGTAGTATCGGAGGGGATAATATCCTTATTTTTTTTATGGTTTGAGTCGATTTCAAAGAGGTCTTTTTGTAGCGAGGGGCTACATTCTTTTTCCAGTAAATCATTATTCAGACCAATACTAGCGACCAGATTCATTTGTCCATCGGAACCCAGCATACGCACACTGGCAGCGCGTGCATGGGTGACATCCTTGAGGGTATATAAAAAACGGGTTAATAGATCATCCTGATCTCTGGAGGTGTTGATGCTGGCAGCAACATCATAGAGAATCTGAAGAGAACGACTTTTGTCTTTTATGCGACGTGTCTGTTTATGTACCTGGTTTTCCATGTCACGCGAGAGTGACTGTATTGCTTCGCCCAGTGTATTAATATCCTGAGCCAGTGTGATGAATTCATCGCGCACAGGAATGGAAAGGCGGGCGGATAGATCACCATTACGCATGAGATAAGCCCATTCCCTGAGATCACTCAGTGGTGCGAGTAGGTCTCTCTGGATTAGGATCATGGCGAGCGTGACCAGCAGGATTCCAGCAACAACCAGGATACCATGCAAGATCAAAAGATTGATGTTATTGGTTGGTGAATAGACCGTCAGAATGGTGGTGATACCAAGCAATAACAAGACTGCAATCAGTGCCAGCAGGGTGGCACGCAGACGACGGCGGATAAATAAGGCAAATCTTTTTTGTAGAACACTGGTTGGGGCAATAATCCATGCCGCCAGATCACGCAGGTTTTGGGAAACTCCATGATGAGGGTGAATCTTCATCTAATGGGTTACTTAATCAGCGGTAGAAAAGGAATGTTGCTGATCCTGTGGGTTGCTGAAGATGAATTGAAAATCACCCGGTTCCAGTTCAACATAGTCGACAGTAACGTCCTTTAATAACTCCGAGCTTTCAATCGCAATAACGATCTCAATACCATCACAGGTATAACTGCTATCTTTTTCACGTCCGGTATCATCAAAGCCCATAGCATAGTGGATGTCACCATTCACCTTGCGTAATGCGGCGATGCGTAATTTCATTCCGCTGTTGTCGCCCTGTTGGGAGAGTTTAATCTGTTCGGCAGCCTGTTTTGTGATAGTAATCATATTTTGTTTCCGTATTAATGTGCTTGGTGCTTATTTTACACTGAAAATGGCTATTGTTAAAACTGGGGACAGACCACGGTTTTTGCGGCCTGTGCCAGGGAGTAGGGTGCGTATCACGCACCAAAGTTGTTGGTGCGTGATACGCATATATGGTCTCCTCCCAGTTTGCAAGACATTGTGAACCTTTAACAGTGACAGGATTGCTTCCATATATCCGGCCTGTTAGTGAG
>JAADJB010000046.1:9418-40315 GCA_013151035.1 Gammaproteobacteria bacterium | reverse complement strand
TCGAACCTACCATGCGGCTGAAATCGCTTTATATCACACGCTTGGAGCCTTACCCGTACCGGAAACTACCCACGAATTTTTCTGAGGAGGCGAAAACCTTGTGTATTTCCGTTCAATTGAAACCATTTCTCATTTATTAATTATCAGGATTGAACAACCCCGTTCAGTATCAATATACTCATGTTTTAGATCCGGATATTCCTGTAACCACATGGTTACTAATTCCTGTTCCTCTTCCCGTGCCGCATCATCCAGAAATATAGTGCAATGATCAGCGAGTTTATTCCAGAGCAAGGGTAGGGCGGGGTAACGTGAATGTTTTTGAATGAAACCGGGGGGGCCGTCAATGACCAGCATGTCTATTGCCTGCTGTGGGATTTCATTGATACGATACCATGAATAGTTTCTTTCCCCGATGACATATGCTTCAAGGGGTGCATGGATAATTGTGGCATATTGAGCTAATTGATGATGATCGAGATGAGCCTGTGTCTTTAACGCATATTCTTTACCATTTTCCAGGCTATAGACCTGCCCCTGCTGGTTTATCTGGCAGCACCTGGACAGCATCAGGCTGGTCAGACCACTGCTACATTCAAGGATAGTGACAGGCTGGGTATTGAGGCTGTGGTCTACGATGAGTTGCAAAAAATCAGCGGCAGCAGACCAGTCAGGGGTGATGGGCAGGTCTTTGGGAAGATTTAGTTTATTTGCCAGCGAGGTATAAGATGTCAATGTCTTGCTCTACTTCTTAATATAATAATCGGATAAATGATAAACTCTTGCTCATATTAAACAAGGAAACTCTTAAGGTGTCAGAAAATATACAGGATAAAGCAAGTCGACCGCAGGCGGTATCTTTCATGGAGGCCGTTATTTACTGGATTAAGTTGGGTTTTATCAGTTTTGGTGGTCCGGCGGGTCAAATTAGTATGATGCACCAGGAGTTGGTGGAAAAACGCAGGTGGATCTCTGAGCATCGTTTTTTACATGCCTTGAATTACACGATGGTGTTGCCGGGGCCGGAGGCGCAACAACTGGCAACCTATATTGGCTGGTTAATGCACGGTGTATGGGGTGGCATTGCCGCAGGTGTTCTGTTTGTATTACCTTCATTATTCATTCTCATAGCGTTGACCTGGGTTTATATGGCCTATGGTGATGTGCCGACAGTGGCGGGTGTGTTGTATGGTATCAAGCCTGCGGTGACGGCCATTGTGGTTTTTGCTGCCTGGCGTATTGGTTCCAGGGCATTGAGAAATAATGTGTTGCGGACACTGGCAGTATTGGCGTTTATCGCAATCTTTGCCCTCGATATTTCTTTTCCTTATATTGTTTTGATGGCGGGTATTATTGGTTATATCGGTTCAATGATTGCACCGGATAAATTCAAGGCGGGTGGACATCATGGGACTTCCGGCAGTTCCTATGGTTTGGCGTTGATTGATGACGATACCCCTGCTCCTGAACATGCACAATTCAAATGGAGTCGTTTTTTTGTATTTTTACTGGTGGGGGTGTCCATTGGTGGTGTCGCTATGGGATTATTGATGAATGCCTATGGTTGGGAAGGCACTCTGACACAAATGGGCTGGTTCTTTACCAAAGCGGCACTGGTGACCTTTGGTGGAGCTTATGCGGTGTTACCTTACGTTTATCAGGGCGGTGTTGACGAATATCTATGGTTGACGGGTACGCAGATGATTGATGGACTGGCTCTAGGTGAAACGACACCTGGGCCATTAATTATGGTGGTTGCCTTTGTTGGTTTTGTGGGTGGTTGGACGAAGGAAATATTTGGGCCTGAGATGCTGCCTTATGCGGGAATGGCGGGTGCAAGTGTAGCGACTCTGTTTACCTTTTTACCCTCTTTTCTTTTTATTCTGTTGGGTGGGCCTGCTGTTGAGGCGACGCGTGGTGATGTTAAATTCACTGCACCATTGACGGGTATTACCGCTGCAGTGGTCGGTGTTATCCTCAATCTTGCGGTATTCTTTGCTTATCATGTCCTTTGGCCACAAGGTTTTGATGCCACCTTTGAATGGTTTTCTGCCTTGATTGGTGCGCTCGCCTTTATTGCTTTATTTCGCTTCAAGGTGGGTATTGTTTCGGTGATTGCTGCATCAGCATTGGTAGGCCTTGCTTATTCATTGTTTTAACCGCTACAGGAACGATACGTAGATAGTGCTGCGCGCTTGTTGCTAGATCAAAGCCACTTTGTCCCCGTGGTATGTGCAGGATATTTTTATCTTCCTGGTAGGGGCCGACAGGTGAGTAGGATCTGAATACCTGATAGTTACCGGGTGCCAATGCCTGGGTTTGTACGATCCACTGATCTCCGGCTGGATGGGTTATTACTCGATAGCCAGCAAAGGGTCGCGCCAAGGGGTCGCCGATGAAGATGCCTTGCCCGGGCCAGGCAACACTCTTCCAGTAAGCTTCAACCAGGGTTTCACCGCGTAGATAATGGGACATCATGATTAGTGGGTTGGGGAACTTCTGTAACAGGTTACAGGGTTCAACCACGGTACCATAGCTTCCGGTCGCTCCGGCCTCCAACCAACGTAGACTGCTCATCTGACGTGTATTGGTTAACTTACCCCCGCTGGATGTCAGATGATCGGCAACGGCACCGGGCAGGAAGGTGAGGGTGTCGAGATCAGGGATATGTGTGCGACCTGTGAAATAAAACATCACGTCCTTTTTATCTCGTATCCCTTCGCTGTTCACAATCTCGATATTCTGCCAGTCGCTAAATATCTCCTTGACCAAGGGGAATATGACGGAGCGTACACTGCGTGCCTTATCGCTGGTGTTGACCAGGTAGGCGGTGCCGGATGCTGGTATGTTCTGGGCTTGTATACCACGGTCGATGAGTTGCTTTGCCTGTTTAAAGTTGATGGCGGCGATAGCCATGGTTGGGCGTATCTGGTAGCTGTAGTAAGGTTTTTTACTGCTGCTATTGAAGTAGGGGCTTGCTTGTGTTTTACCGCAACGTTCACTGGAACACCATTCTTTACTATAACCACTGGCAAAGGCGGTGGTGATTGACATGCAACCAACGCGGTAGGGTTCTGCCCAGGTGAGCGCATAAGCCTGGATATTGGCTGGGGTCTGCGTGTCGACCTGTTTCTTGAGTTCATTGAATTCATTGGGTGAAATCGTTGTGCGCAGTGTCTTGAAACTGATATGAATAATATTGCGGTCAGGTATCCCTCTTTTTTGCTGGTAATAGCGTGCAATACGTTTGCTTAAGGGATCTTTATCATTGACGATGATAGCGAGTTCATTGTTCTGTATGTGTGTCGACGGCATCTGAATATAGATGTTGGTATTATTGGCATAAGCGATCTGGCTGACAAGTAACAGAACGGTAATGAGTGTCTTCATAGTGCTTGCCTAGTCGCGATATAGATGGTCTTCAATAAGATCGCATAATGCCTTGATATGCTCCTGGCCATCATTGAGTGCTGGGATATATTCATAATGTTGACCACCGGCCTGGATAAAATATTCACGGTTTTCCATTTCAATTTCTTCTAGTGTCTCCAGACAGTCGGCGCTAAAACCGGGACAGATAACCTGAACATGACGAATACCCTGTTGCCCCCATTCCTTCAGTGTTTGATCGGTGTAAGGGGTAATCCATTCGGCACGACCAAAACGGGACTGGAAGGATGTTAACCAGTGGGTCTCGTCAAGATTGAGTTCCTGGGCAATCAGTTGTGCGGTCTGTAGGCATTGTTGGTGATAAGGATCACCGGCGAGAGATGCCCGTTTGGGGATACCATGAAAGGAGAATAATAATTTTTCGGCGTGGCCGTGTTGTGCCCAGTGTTGGCGGATACTGTTGGCCAGAGCGGTAATATAAGCGGGATTATCATGGTAATCGGTAATGCTGTGTAGTGTAGCCGGTGTTAGCCAGCTATCAATGATCTGTTGGCTACGTTCAATAGTGGAGGCTGTGGTGCTTTCGGCATACTGTGGGTAGAGCGGTAACAGAATGATCTTTTTGACCTGTTGTCCGCGTAGTTCACGCAGGGCATCATCGAGTGAGGGTCGTCCATAACGCATCCCGAGACGGACGTGAAGGTTATGGAAGCCACGTTGTGATAATTCATTTTGAATACTGCTGCGCTGTTGTTTTGCAATATTAATCAGTGGTGACCCTGTATCGGTCCAGATCTTTTTATAAATTTTAGCGGAGCGTTGTGGACGGGTACGCAGGATGATGCCATGCAGGATAGGTAACCACAGGATGCGTGATATATTGACAACCTTGGGATCGGACAGAAATTCCTTGAGATACCGTCTAACACTTTCGGTTGTGGGTTCGTCCGGGCTACCCAGATTGCTTAGTAAGATCCCGGTTGGTGATGTATGCATAATTGGCTTTGTTTTCTAACGCTGAATATTGATCGGCTATGATGCCTGATATCAGGGTGTCGTGCAAAGGTCTCTGATAGATAAGTGTTATCCCTGTCTCTTGAGTTAACGGGGATGTGATGCTATTTTATTTATATATCAGTCGCTTAAAATTAAGCGCGTCATTATTTTGACATTTAATCCAGGTAGTGATCTACTAGGAAAAATTTTAAATAGGTTGCTGAAAATAATGTCCGAATCCAGGATTATGATTGCAGGGATGAATCAGCCTCAGGCTGAAGTATTACGCGCCATTCTACAGTTTGTTGGACGTTCGGTTGAATTTGTCGGGCAAGATGAAGATGTTGCTGCCTGTTTGATTGAGGCAGAACTTCCTTTTATGTTGATGTTAGGTCAACAGCTGGAAATGATGGAATTGAAGAAATTGATCAAGTCTATTCATAAACAGCATCCTGTTTTACCGATGTATCTAGTGAGTGAATCAGGTCAGCAGTCTAATTCGGGTCTTGATAGCAATGATGGCCTGTTGGGTGCTATTGAATTGCCTTCTAACTATACGGAACTTACGGGTGCGCTTTATCAATCTGAGCGTTACCGGCTGGCACATAACGAGGCATCGGGTGCTTATCTTGCAACGACAGGGCGTGGCATTGTAGGTAATAGCCGTGTGATGCAGCAGGTGCGCCACATGATTCAGCAAGTGGCTGAATCCAATGCTAATGTATTGGTATTAGGTGAATCAGGTACGGGTAAAGAAGTGGTTGCACGTAATCTGCATGATAGTTCTTCGCGCCGGAGCGAAAATTTTGTACCGATTAATTGCGGGGCTATACCGCCTGATTTACTGGAATCAGAGCTCTTTGGTCATGAGAAAGGTGCCTTTACCGGGGCGATTAGCGCGCGTCAGGGACGTTTTGAGTTGGCGGATAGTGGCACCTTATTCCTTGATGAGATCGGTGATATGAGTCTGCCGATGCAGGTCAAGCTATTACGTGTGTTACAGGAGCGAAGCTTTGAACGGGTGGGGAGCAATAAAACGATTAAGGTGGATGTACGAATTATTGCGGCAACCCATCGCGATCTGGAACAGGCAATTATTGATGGTACCTTTCGTGAGGATCTGTTTTATCGTCTGAATGTATTTCCCATTGATATGCCGGCATTAAGAGATCGGATTGAGGATATCCCTTTACTGGTCAATGAATTAATTCGTCGTGTCGAAGGAGAGGAGAGGGGGTCAGTGCGATTGACCCCGGCAGCGTTGGTTTCATTGTGTCAGTACCAATGGCCAGGCAATGTCAGGGAGTTGGCTAATCTGATTGAGCGTTTGGCGATTCTTCATCCCTATGGTCTGGTGGATGTTAATGGTCTACCGGATAAATTCAGGATGGAAGGAGAGATTGATCCGGCTATGCAAACCCGGCTAGAAGAAGGCTTATTGATGAGTAACGAGCTGGCACCGGTCGGTGAGATGCGTTTACCCCGGGAAGGACTTGATCTCAAGAGACACCTGGGTGAACTGGAGGCTAATCTTATGCGTCAGGCCCTGGATGAGGCGGATGGTGTGGTGGCTCAGGCGGCTAAATTATTGGGTATGCGCAGAACCACACTGGTTGAAAAGCTGCGTAAATACGGGATTCAACGGAGTTAGAGTGTTCTCGCTTTCCCTGGCGGTTTATTGACGCTCCATTAATAATTAAAATATAAGGTATTGATTTAATTAAATTATAATAAATAGGCATGGTTTTTGCTTTTATTCTCTACAGATATTGTAACGGTGTGATATTTCACCATTTTGTAATGAATAAAGGTTTATAAAACCCATGACCCGGACAAGTAATGATCAAACACGTCAGTTGCAGGATGCATTTATGACGTTTAACCAGATGTCTATACAGCTGGAGGCATCGTATCGTGATCTGGAGCAACGTGTTGCTGAATTAAATACAGAATTATCCGAGGCGCGTTCACAGCGAATGCAACAGCTGGCGGAGAAAGAAGGTTTGGCTGATCGACTCACGACCTTGCTAGATACTTTGCCTGCGGGTGTGGTGGTACTGGATAACGAGAATCGTGTGCAGGAATGTAATGCCGCTGCAATGGATCTCCTGGGCGAACCTTTGTTGGGTGAATTGTGGTATTCAATCAAACAACGTGTCTTTCTTACCGATAAAAATGATAGCCATGAGATTAAGTTTCATGATGGTCGACGGATCAATATATCCAGTCGCCCACTAGGGACTCAGGCGGGTCGTATCTTGTTATTACAGGATGTGACCGAGACCCGAAAATTACAGGAAATAGTGGATAGACAACAACGACTTTCCTCTATGGGTGAGATGACCGCGACGCTGGCACATCAGATCCGCACACCATTATCGGCTGCCTTGTTATACGCATCACATCTTCACCGACAAAAACTGGATGAAAGGAGTCGCCTACGTTTTTCACAGCGTCTGTTGTCTGGTCTGCATCGGCTTGAAGGTATGGTTGATGATATGTTGATGTTTGCTCGGGGAAATGCCGTGGGTGATGAACTTATTGTGGTCACTGATCTTGTCGATGAACTGAATCAGGTGCTGGAGTCGCAGCTCAAACAGCATCATGCCTCCTTGCGGATTGATAATCGACTGGATAATGGAACCAATATTATTGGTAACCGGCAGGCCTTGATCTCAGTGTTACAAAATCTGGTCACCAATAGTTTGCAGTTTATCAAGGATGCTGCACAGCTTGATTTATCAATCAGGGAAAATACGGATGGCCTACTGGAATTAATCTATCGTGATAATGGACCGGGTATACCCGTTGAGATGCAGGATTATGTCTTCGAGCCATTTTTTACCACACACTCAGAAGGAACCGGTCTGGGTCTGGCGGTTGTTCGTGCCGTTATCGAATCTCATCATGGCAAGGTGGAACTTTTGTCCAATGATACGGTGGGTGGTGCTTGTTTCAGAATTCTTCTGCCATTAGCGCACTTATCCGATTCCTTACCAGGTGGTTGTAATGATTCCAATGTATTACACCTGATGAATCGTTCACGCAGCCATAATAAATTGAATGCCGGGGAAAGATTATGAATACATCAAGGATTTTGATTGTGGAGGATGACAGGTCTCTGCGTGAGGCCTTATCAGATACCCTGGAATTAGCGGGTTATGATGTTGCAGCGGTTGAGGATGGTCAGGCTGCACTCATGGTGCTGCGACAAGGTGACTTTGCGCTGGTGATTAGTGATGTGCAGATGCCGGGCATGGATGGTTATGGTTTGCTGAAAAAGTTGCGTGAGAACAGGGTTGATATTCCTTTTATTTTGATGACGGCTTATGGAACTATACAGAAGGCTGTTGAGGCGATGCATAATGGTGCCTCGGATTATCTGGTTAAGCCTTTTGAGGCAGATGCCTTTGTTGAAATCGTACAACGTTATTTACCCGTAGAACCTGTTATTCCAATGGATCTTATTGTTGAGGATCCAGCTAGTAAACGCCTGGTACACCTTGCAGAACGTGTAGCAAAGAGTGATGCCACGGTCATGATTAGTGGTAGTTCGGGTACCGGTAAAGAAGTTTATGCGCGTTATATTCATGCCCATTCACTGCGCTCCGAGGGGCCTTTTGTGGCGATCAATTGTGCGGCAATTCCCGAAAATATGCTGGAGGCTGTCCTGTTTGGTTATGAGAAAGGGGCGTTTACCGGTGCCTACCAGGCTTCACCGGGTAAGTTTGAACAGGCGCAGGGTGGCACTCTGTTACTGGATGAAATATCAGAGATGGATCTGGCGCTACAAGCCAAGTTGCTGCGCGTATTGCAGGAACGTGAGGTTGAACGACTGGGAAGTCAAAAGATTATTTCGCTGAATGTCAGAGTGTTGGCAACCTCTAATCGAATTATGCGTGAAGAGGTTGCGGCAGGGCGATTTAGAGAAGATTTATTCTATCGTCTGAATGTATTCCCATTATTGATACCGCCTTTGCGGGAGCGCCGAGAGGATATCCTGCCCATTGCCCGGCGCAAGATCGAGGCCTATCGCAGTTGTTTATCGGATGTTATTCCACAATTGAGTCAAGCGGCTGAGGCTGTTTTATTTGATTATGCCTGGCCGGGCAATGTGCGTGAATTAGAGAACCTGATACAACGCGCTATGATTTTTGCTACGGGATCAGTTATTGATGTGGAGGCGTTGCAGTTTGAAGAGATTAGCAGCATACCTCAGAATATTACAGCACCCGCTGCTGCGGAGGATGACGGCTTGTTGGATAAGGGCTTGAAGCAACAGGAATACCGTTTGATTCTGGATGCACTGAATACCACGGGTGGCAATCGTAAAGAGGTTGCTACACGTCTGGGTATTAGTCCGCGTACCTTGCGTTACAAGATGGCGCGAATGAGGGATGCGGGTATAGCGATTCCGGGTTAGAACATGGGCTTATTAAAGTTGGCTTAAAAAATGCATAGTTATGATGGTAGATTAAAGTATGTCGTTGTCTGGAGGATTTGTTAAATGAGTGATATGAATATAGATCAAGTGCTTAGTCAAATGCGAGCTATGAAAGCTGCAGCGACGGGTAACCAGATTGCGGCGAATCCTGCCGCTAAGACCGGTTCTGGTGTCGATTTTTCGTCAATGTTACAGAACTCGATTAGTCAGGTGAGTGATGTGCAAAAAACAGCCGGGGGTATGAAAAGAGCCTTCATTAATGAAGAGCCGGGTGTGGGTCTAACTGAAGTCATGGTGGCAACGCAAAGGGCGAGTATGTCTTTTGAGGCAATGAAACAAGTCCGTAATAAATTAGTCGCTGCCTATCAGGAAGTGATGAATATGCAGGTTTAGGGTGTTATTAATAATGTCTATTAATGCAGAAAATATCAACAGGATGGTTCGGTAATGGCAGCGAGTTCAATGCAAGGTCTTTCTACTTTACCTGCGCTTCGGCAGGTCGGGGTTATGATTGGTTTGGCCGCCAGTGTGGCACTGGGTGTGGCAGTCGTCTTATGGTCACAAACACCCAGTTACAGCCTTTTATATGGCAATCTTTCTAATGCCGATGCCAGTGAGGTGGCGGATGCCTTGCGTGGTGCCGGTATTGAGTACAAGATTGAAGAATCAACAGGGGCCCTGCTGGTTCCTGCCTCTCAGGTCTATAATGCACGGCTGAAACTGGCCAAGACCGGTTTGCCCAATGGCAATGGTATGGGTTTTGAATTGCTGGATCAGGAACAGAGCCTGGGTACCAGTCAGTTTATGGAGAATGTGCGTTATCAACGGGCGCTGGAGGGTGAATTGGCGCGAACGATAGCCACCTTTCGTAGCATAGACGCCGTGCGTGTGCATCTGGCCTTACCTAAACGTTCGGTATTCCTGCGTGAACAAAAATCCCCCAGTGCATCGGTGACGCTGAGTATGTTTGCCGGACGTACCCTGAGTGAGGGTCAAGTGGCTTCTATCGTGCATCTGATTGCATCCAGTGTACCCTATCTTGAGGCTCATCAGGTCACGGTCGTTAATCAACGGGGTATGTTGTTGACGGATAGTTCTGCTGACTCGGCGGTGGGTGCCAGTTCATCCCAGTTGTCTTATGTGAGTAAACTTGAAAAGCGTTATATTGAGCGCATAAGAAATTTACTGGATCCCTTGATTGGCGGTGGTGGGGTGCGTGCCCAGGTTGATGCGGATATTGATTTTACTGTCATCGAAAAAACGCAGGAGATGTATAACGGTGATCTTCCAGCCTTGCGTAGTGAACAGGTTTCGGTTGAAAGTAAGTCGGATAGTAGTTTAGGTGGTGGTATCGCCGGTGCTGTAGCGAACCAACCTATGAGTGGTGATGCCCCGTTGAGTGCCGGTGATGGTGATTCAATTGAGCAGGTGTCGAAGAAAAACGAGAAGACCAAAAATACTGTGCGCAATTATGAACTGGATAAGACTATAACGCATACACGTATACCGACGGGCAAGATCAGGAAACTTTCAGTTGCTATTGTGATTGATGATAAGGAAGTCGAGGATGAGGAGGGTGATTTTGTCAGAGAGCCATGGAATGATGTTGAAATTGCACGCTTCTCAACCCTGATTAAGGAGGCTGTTGGTTTTAATGTACGACGTGGTGATACACTGAGTATTATTAGTGCTCCATTCCAGGTGCCAGAAGAAGCTGAACCATTACCTGAGCCGGAGATGTGGGAACAACCCTGGTTCTGGGATGCTATTAAACAGTTTGCCGGCGCAATAGGTGTTCTTCTGTTAATATTTGCAGTATTGAAGCCCTTGATGCGTAGTCTGGCTGAGAAGGGTGCCGCTGCTGCGCCATCGCCTTCAGCGGCTGGTTTACCGGATGATCAATTAACCCTGGCGGCGCAGGGACAACTTGCTGCCCCCAGCCCGGCAGCGAATTATGATGAACGATTGTCATCGGCCAAGAGTCTTGCCAAAGAGGATCCGAAAAGAGTGGCTAATGTAGTGAAAGGATGGGTAGAGAACGATGGCTGAGGCTGCAACGAAGTACTCTGGAGTTGATCGGGCTGCCATTCTTTTATTGAGTCTGGGCGAGGAAGATGCCTCCGAAATTCTGAGACATATGGGGCCAAAAGAGGTACAGAAGGTGGGTACTGCTATGGCTTCATTGGCTAATATTTCTCGTGAGCAGGTTGAGGGTGTATTAGGTGAGTTTATCGATACGGTTGAAAATCAGACCTCGCTGGGTGTGGGTTCAGAAGACTATATCCGTAAGGTCATGGTTGATGCGCTAGGTGAGGATAAGGCTGGAAACCTGATTGATCGTATCCTGTTGGGAAAAAACTCCAAGGGGCTGGAGGCATTGAAGTGGATGGATGCCCGGGCAGTCGCTGATATTATTCGACTTGAGCACCCGCAGATTATTGCTATTGTTTTATCCTACCTTGATGGTGATCACTCCGCTGAGGTACTACAATTTCTTCCTGAAAATACACGTACGGATTTGATTATGCGTGTCTCTACGCTGGATGGTATACAACCTTCTGCGTTACAGGAGCTTGATAAAATTATGGAGAAGAGTTTCTCGGGTACAAGCGGTAGTGTTAAGTCATCCAGTGTCGGTGGTGTGAAGGTTGCCGCTAATATGCTTAATTTTATGGACTCCACAGTGGAGGCTGCCCTGGTTGAGAATGTTAAGGATATTGATGCTGAGCTTGGTCAGCAGATCCAGGATCTGATGTTTGTCTTCGATAATTTGATGGATGTTGAGGATAAAGGTATTCAGTCGTTATTACGCGAAGTTTCCAGTGATGTCTTAATCCTTGCCTTGAAGGGTAGTGATGAAGGGATGCGAGAGAAGGTGTTCAAGAATATGTCTAAACGTGCAGCTGAGATGATGCGGGAAGATCTGGAAGCCAAGGGCCCGGTTCGTTTGAGTGATGTTGAATCGGCTCAGAAAGAAATATTGACGGTAGCGAGACGTTTAGCGGATGCCGGGGATATCGTGCTTGGCGGTAAGGGTGCAGAAGAATATGTCTAATGTGATTTCGAGTAAGGATGTACATAAGATTCATGCCTGGAATAAGCCAGAGGTGGGCGAAGACCTTAGTGAGACGCATGGCCTGATGTCCCGGCAACTGGATGGAATTCAGAAACGGGCCTACGATGAAGGTTATACCCGTGGTTATCAAGAAGGTATAAATAAGGGTAAGATTGAGATTCAGGGGCAGGTGCAATATCTGCAAGGCATCTTGATGAGCCTGGCGCAACCGTTGGATATGCTTGATGATGTGGTTGAGCAAGATCTGGTGAGTCTGGTAATTGCGGTGACTCAACAACTGATCCGCCGCGAGATCAAGACAGATCCTGGTCAGGTTATTGCTGCAGTGCGTGATGCTATGGGCGTGTTACCGCTTGCTGTTCGTCATTTGCGGATCTATCTGCATCCGGATGATATCAGTCTGGTGCAAAATGCCATGAGTATTGATGCTGAGGAACAAAGTTGGAAGTTTATGGCAGATCCCACCCTGAGCCGAGGGGGATGTCGTTTATTGAGCGATGATTCCCAGGTCGATGCCAGTATTGATTCCCGTTTACAAGAAGTGATTGCCGGGATCTTTGGTGGTGATCGGGTGAGTGATGACTAATTCTCCACAGGCCAACCGTAGTCCGTTTATTCGCCAACGCTTGGCACTATACGCAGATCGTGCGCGCAAGCCTGTCCCCTTGGTTGTTGAAGGGAAATTAACCCGTATTGTAGGGCTTACCCTGGAAGCTGTGGGCTGCCAGGCACCGATTGGATCACGTTGTCTGATCGAGGCTATCGATGGTTCTCGTGTTGAGGCCGAGGTAGTTGGTTTTTCCGAGGGCAAGTTGTTGCTGATGGCGATTGGTAATATTCAGGGCTTGGTGCCTAATGCGCGTGTGATGCCAACTCATTATCAACATCGGGTGCCTGTTGGCGATGCCTTGCTGGGTCGTGTGTTGGATGGTGCGGGTAATCCACTTGATGATAAAGGGCCGATTGACGCTTCAGATTATGTCACTTTGAATGGTCGTGAGATTAATCCATTACAACGTAGTCCAGTGCGCCAGCCACTGGATGTGGGTGTGCGTAGCATTAATTCCCTGTTAACTATTGGACGTGGTCAGCGTATGGGGCTGTTTGCCGGTAGTGGTGTTGGCAAAAGTGTCTTGATGGGGATGATGACACGTTATACCAGTGCCGATATTACTGTGGTTGGTCTGATTGGTGAACGTGGTCGTGAGGTTGTTGAGTTTGTGCAAAATAGCTTGGGAGAGGAGGGAATGGCGCGTGCTGTCGTGGTGGCAACCCCGGCGGATAATTCTCCCTTGATGCGAATGCATGGTGCCATGCTGGCAACCAGTATTGCGGAATATTTCAGAGATCAGGGCAAGCAGGTATTGTTGTTGATGGATTCACTGACCCGTTTTGCTCAGGCACAGCGAGAGATTGCCCTCGCCATTGGTGAGCCACCCGTGACCAAGGGTTATCCGCCTTCTGTGTTTTTTCGTTTGCCTCAACTGGTGGAGCGTGCGGGTAATGGTGATGTGGGTGGTGGGTCAATTACTGCCTTGTATACTGTTTTGGCCGAGGGTGATGATCATAATGATCCGATCGCTGATGCTGCCCGAGCCATTCTGGATGGTCATATTGTTTTGTCCAGAGAGTTAGCTGAATCAGGCTTGTACCCGGCGATTAATGTTGAGGCATCGATTAGCCGAACTATGACGGATGTGGTTGATAAGAGGCAGCTGGATTTATCAAGGCGATTTAAACAGCTATACTCTACCTATCAGCGGAATCGTGATCTGATTACGATTGGTGCCTATCAAAGTGGTAGTGATCCGCGTGTGGATGAATCGATTGAATATCATCCTGGCTTGATTGATTTCCTGCACCAGGATATGCATCAGCGAGTGGATATGGGTGAAGCTGTTAATACCTTGGATGCACTTCTGGCGGGTTAAAGTAATTTTTTGGAGGAATTATGAGTCGATCTGAACGTATGAAGCCGGTTTTGAGAGTGGCAGAAAATCGTGAGCGTGTATCCGTCAAGCGACTGAATGAGTGGCAGCAATTATTAGCAATTCAGGAAAACAAGCTGCTTGAGTTACGTGAATACAGGGATGAATATACTCAACATTTTCAAATGAACTCAACCCAGGGTATGAGTACTGTTCGGATGCAGGATTATCGGATTTTCTTGCAGAAATTAAACCAGGCCATTGAGGAACAGGTCAAGGTGGTTCGGCAAACACATGAAGATTGTGAAAGTTGTCGTAAACAGTGGCAGGTCATTCATGGTAAGACCAAGGCGGTTGATCATTTGGTCGATCGTTTCAAGGCGCAGGAATTGGCTGATATTGAACGTGCCGAGCAAAAGGAAAGTGATGAACGAGGGCAATACCAGAAATCCCGCTATTAATGTGAGCACAGTTTGAGCTTGATGGCATGGCAATTGCATTGTAATTACTGAGTCACTCGTTTTGTTTGTTGGAGGTTGTTCCCATGTCAGAATTGACCATAAATCCGTCCGTTTTACCGACTGGAGGTGTAACGTCGGTAGATACTGCTATCGGTGTGTCTGAAGCGAATGTCGAGACCGATACAGGTTTTTCAGATCTTTTGAAAAGTAATATTGAGACCTTGACGGCGCTTGAAGATGCGCCACAGGATAATAATGCCGGTGGCGATATTTTGCCTGTTGTGATTGAAGACGGCGATGAATTGCCATTGTCTGAGTCGATGTCTCTGGTTGATGCCTCACTAGAAGTGGATGCTGACGGGATGTTACGACCAGAAGTGGTTAAGGCTATCAATCCTGAAGTGAGTGGTTTTGATGAAACGAAGCCTGAAGTAACAACAACTTTGCCATCACCGGGTCAGGAAACGACTGTATTATCTGCTATGAAGCAGAATGATGTTAAACAAGCGCGTACCTCTCCGGTTAACTCCCTTATTTCCCCTGAATTAACCACGCAACCGCAAGTAAATGGGCGTGTGGCTGTAGATGATTTGTCTTTGTCTATGCAGAAGCTGATGTCTCCTGGTTTAAAGGCTGCGCTTGTTGGTGATAATGCGAGGGATGCCTTACCTGCATTATCTCTATCCTCGACAGATTTAGCTGAGATGAATCGTCGCCTGATTTCATCAACGACAACGCGATATGATCTGTTGGCTGGAACAATGGCGGTTGCAGAAGATGCCCCGCTGGATCTTGCTGAGACGGTTTCATCGATACTATCACGTGAATCGGCGGCGCTGGATGCGCGTTTAAGTGTTGCAAAAGAAGCCGCTATGACGATTAAGGATACGATAATTCCGTTAGAAAATAGACCTGTAACCGTTGTTGCTGGCGTGACTTCTTCGGTCGACCCCGCTCTATCAACGCTGATTAGTAATGCGCAATCCCCAATCGTTACGGATTCATCAGCAGCGGGCAGGATGACAGCATTATCTATTAATGTCCCTTTGCAGCAGATGACTAATTGGGGTAATGCCTTAGCGGAGCGCATGTTATGGATGAGTGGGCAGGATGTATCCAAGGCTGAGATTCGTCTTAATCCCGCACAGCTTGGGCCTATGGAAGTGCGTATTCAGATTCAGAATGATCAGGCACAAATAAGCTTTACAGCCCAGCATGCTAGTGTGCGTGAGAGTCTGGAAATGGCATTGCCACGTTTGCGTGAAATGTTTGATAATAATGGCATTAATCTGGTATCGACCGATATTTCAGAGCATTCATTTGCGCAACAAAGGGAAGCAGCTAACCGATCGAGTGAAGGGTTTGATGACTCCGATCAGGGATATTCTGCAGGTGCTGAAGACGTTGCTTTGTCTGAAGGTGTGATCAGTGTGAACAGCGGTGGGTCAAATAATATGCTTGATTTGTTTGTTTGATAAAAATATTCCCCATAGTCTATAGATGGGTGGTTATAACGAGTGTTATATGCTATAGTTTTCATTGATTCTAATAAAAAACAAGCCTTATATTATGACTACAATGAAATGGGTAACTAAGGAAACAGGATCAACAGGGATTGGTAGCAAAGAAGCCGATTATATTCTGCAATTGTCTTCGGCTGATCATCAGCTTCTTGCGCAATATAAAAATTTCCTGGCACAAGGTTCGGCTGATTTTGCTGAGCAGTATTATAACTTTCTCTTCGATAATCCGGCAATGGCTGAAGTTCTCTATGGCTATGAATTGCAGGGTGGTGATATCGGTGAATTAATTCGTCGTCATTTGACACAATTCCTCCAGTTGCTCGAAGGGGATGCGGATGCAGTAACGGCTTATAACGTAGGTGTTAATCATGCGCGTTTTAAGGTTAAACCGTTGTGGGTTATGGGTGGATACCGGCTGTTTTTAAACCACCTTCAGCAATTAATTGAATTATCTCCTGATATCCATATAGAACAACGTACACAGTTGTTGGATGTATTGTTAAAACAAGTCTTTCGTGAAATGGGCTTTGTTTTGCAAGGATACTGGGAAAGTCTGATCGAAGACATGTCACCAGAAAATGTTGATACAGAAGAGACTTTTAAGGAAAAAGAGTTATTAGATCATCTGCCGATGATGTTCTGGTCTATTGATGTTATCAATGGTCAGTTATTGTACGGTGATGAAAATATGGGTGCTGATATTCCCTATCTTGATCAGGTACTAAAAGAAGATAGAAAATTGTTTATCAAGGCTTGGGATGAGGCAATGCAAGGGCATTCCGTACAAATCGAATGCCAGTTAAAGAAAAAGCATCAGAAAAACCCATTATGGCACCGGGTTTTAATGTATCCGGTACAAGATGAAGCTGGCAAGGTGACCCGTATCGATGGTTTTCTGGAGGATGTCCATAAAGACAAGCTGGAAAAAGACCATCTACAAAATGCTGCCTATGTTGATGAAGTGACTGGGCTGGTTAATCGTTCTGTATGGATGGATCGGTTGGAACAATCATTAACCACCGCACGGCGTTCTGGTAATCAACAGACTGTGCTCATGCTGCTGGATCTTGATCATTTTAAAATGGTGAATGATACCCTTGGTAATACGGTGGGTAACGAATTATTGCGTCAGGTAGCATTGCGTATGGATCAGATATTACGTGATACTGATACCGTGGCTCGTTTGTCTGAGGATGAGTTTGGTGTGATTCTGCCTTTGGTTAATAGTGCTGAGGTTGCCGGAGATCTCGTAGCAAACAAAATCATGGCTTGTTTTGATCAGCCGTTTCAGTGCGATGCCGAGACACTTTACATGGATGCGGGTCTCGGTATAGCTATCTACCCGGATCATGCCGACAACAGTACAGATCTCTATAAATGTGCAGAAATAGCAATGTATCGTGCCAAGAGTAGTGATCGGCGTTATAGCTTTTATGAGGCCATTGATGGCGTGGGTACGGGGCTTCATGATCAGTTGCGTAGTGCGCTGGAACGTCGTGAATTTGATCTGCATTATCAGCCCAAGGTCAACATGTCAGGTGGTCGCTTAAGTGGTGTTGAGGCCTTATTGCGTTGGCATCATCCTGAGGAAGGGTTGGTGCGTCCAGATGGCTTTATTCAACTCGCGGAAAAAATGGGATTGATGATACCCATCACCGACTGGGTTTTATCTACCGCACTTAAACAGTCAAATGATTGGAAAAACCAGGGGTTTGACGTGCCGGTAGCGGTTAATATTTCGGCGCGTACTTTTCAGAATCCACACTTGCTCGATCGATTGGTTAATGTGCTCAAGGATGCCGATGTTGAAGGTTCCAGACTGGAGTTGGATATAACCGAAAACACTTTGATGATGGATACCCGTAACAGTATCGAGATATTGGCGAAACTGCATGATTTGGGTATTGCTATCAGTGTTGATGATTATGGTACAGGTTCATCATCATTATCTTATTTACAGAAACTCCCGATTAATTATTTGAAGATTGATCGTTCCTTCCTGCAACCGGAAGGGGGTAAGCAGCAGTCTATCGTTAATTCCATTATTGATGTGGGACATAATATGGGCTGTCAGGTGGTGGCGGAGGGCGTTGAAGATAATGATGCCTGGGATATGCTGGCCGCTATGGGGTGTGATGCCGCTCAGGGTTATCATATTAGTCGCCCATTAACGACAGAAAGTTTCCCATCTTGGGCGGAAGCCGCAGCTAATACTGCTATTCAATAGATCTATTTTGGTGCGTGGTACGCGCACCCCACCTACAGCGTGGTACGCACCTCCCCTACAGTCTGTCATCCTCGCGCATGCGGGGATCTATTTTGTCTCTTTTCTTTTGTATTTTCCCAGATCATTGTAGAATTGACGATGCTGGCGTATTTTTGTGTTTTTTGCTACGGCTATTGGTCAATAAATTGACGTTAATTTTTTTAGTTATTTTAACTCATTGTTATTATTGTTTTTTATTATAGTTTATTCTGTGGCATGTAATTTGCTTGTAACAGGGTATGTTGGAATGTAGAGGTATTCAGGATGGCACAGACAGAAGATGATCTCGATCTGGATTTAGGTGAGGAAGATGAGGTCCTTGAAGAAGCTCCGAAAAGGGCTGGTGGTTGGATTAAATGGGCGGTTATAGGACTCTTGGGTACTACCTTGATTGGTGGTTCTGTTATTGCAGGCCTTTATTTCTTTACCGATATGTTTGTTGCTGAAAACGAAATGGTTGCAGAACAGGCGGATGCTGAACCAGGTAAAAAGGTCAAAAAGAGTAAAAAAGACAAGAAGAAGAAAAAGAAAAAGTCTGCAAAGGAGAAGAAGCCCAAGGTACCGCAGGTATATTTTTCACTTAAACCTGCCTTTGTGGTTAATTTTGGGGAGACCAGTTCGGTTCGTTTTCTGCAGTTGACTATTCAGGTGAGTACACGCCAGCCTGACTCTATTGAGTTGATGAAGGAACACATGCCTGCGATCAGAAATAATATCCTGTTGCTACTGAGTGATCAGGTTCCGGCTGTACTCAATTCACGGGCGGGTAAATTAGAATTGCGTAAGAATGTGTTGAAAGAGATTCGTCAGGTTTTGAAGGAACAAACAGGTGAGAGCTATGTTGAAAATGTCTATTTTACCAGCTTTGTGATGCAGTAACGATTATGTCAGTTAATGATCTATTATCTCAGGAAGAAATTGATGCCTTGCTACATGGTGTCGGCAGTGGTGATGTCGAGACCGAAGGTGAGGATGAGTTGACGGAGGGTGAAGCCTCGAGTTATGACTTTACTAGTCAGGATCGTATCGTACGTGGACGTCTGCCGACACTGGAAATGATTAACGAACGTTTCGCTCGTTATTTTCGCATTGGTTTATTCAATATGCTGCGGCGCACAGGGGATATTGCGGTTAATGGTGTGCAAATGGTGAAGTTTGCCGAGTATGTTCATGGTTTGTTTGTGCCCACCAGTCTGAATCTTATTACCGTTGATCCGCTACGGGGTACTGGGCTTGTGGTGATGGATCCCAAGCTGGTTTTTATTATCGTGGATAATTTTTTTGGTGGTGATGGTCGTTTTCCTGCCAAGATTGAGGGGCGTGAATTTACCCCCACTGAACAACGCGTCATACAAATGATATTGGAACTGGTCTTTGAAAGTTTGAAGGAGGCCTGGAAGCCGGTACTGGAGGTTGATTATCACTACGTTAATTCAGAAGTGAATCCTCATTTTGCCAATATTGTGAGTCCAACTGAGGTGGTTGTGGTATCGACCTTTCGTATTGAGCTTGATGGTGGTGGCGGTGAGCTGCATGTGACTTTGCCTTATTCCATGATTGAACCTATTCGTGATCTGCTGGATGCGGGTGTGCAGAGTGATCGTAGTGATGTCGATACGCGTTGGAATGTTGCGATCTATGAAGAGACTAAGGGTGCCGAGGTTGAATTAAGCAGTCAATTGGCAAAGGCCTCGATTACTATGCGTGAGTTACGAGATCTTTCACCAGGGGATGTGATTCCTATTGATCTACCGGATGAGGTGATCTTGCAAGCTGAGGGTGTGCCTATCTACAGAGGGATTTTTGGGGCATCGAAGGGGAGCTGTGCGGTGAAATTGACGCAAAAAATTGTTTCAGAGCTAGAGACTGAGGAGTTATAAAATGAGTGATGAAGAGAATCAGGAAAATGAAGGTCAGTCTCCGGTAGATGACGCAGGTGGTGATGATGTCTGGGCCGAGGCATTTGCTGAGCAGGCAGAGGCTGAGGGCGGTGCTGCGGGTGCGGATGTAGATACCGATATCGATGCCCTTGTTGACGAAGTCAATAATGATCTGCCGCGTGCCGAACTGGAGAACCTTGAAGATGATATGAATATTCCTGCTGGAGAGGATGTTAATCTGGATGTCATTCTTGATATCCCGGTAACTATTGCCATGGAGATCGGTCGCAGCAAGATCAGTATTCGTAATCTATTACAGCTTAACCAGGGTTCGGTGGTCGAGCTAGATCGTCTTGCTGGTGAACCTATGGATGTGTTGGTCAATGGCACTTTGGTCGCACATGGTGAGGTGGTTGTGGTGAATGAGAAATTTGGTATTCGTTTAACTGATGTGGTGAGTCCGGCAGAGAGAGTGAAGAAAATTTCCTAATATAAATTATGATCAGAAAATTCATTATTGCTGTTGTATTAATTATGCCCCTGTTTTATATGCAGGCAGGTCTTGCTGTAGAGGACGATAATAATAAGACAGAGGTGGCCTCTGTCGCTGAACTCAGTGATTCATGGGCAAAGACAAATCTATCAAAACTAGGCACTGGACTATTCGCTATCCTGGCGTTGATCATTGCTCTGGCGTGGATAATGCGTAGGGTCGGATATATGCAATCGGCTACGGGTGATAAACTTAAGGTTATCTCTGCATTGTCAGTGGGTTCGCGTGAAAAATTGGTATTGATTCAAGTGGGTTCAACACAATTGTTAATCGGTGTTGCTCCGGGGCAGATACAAAAAATTCATCTTCTCGATGAGAATATACCGCTTAAATCAGTCGGGACAGAATTTTCTGAAAAACTCCAGCGAGTTATTAGCAAGAGTAAGTCATCATGACTATGATTCGTTGGGCAGGCTTGTTATTGCTTTTGTTGCAACCATTATCGGCTCTTGCAGATCCTGGTCTGTTGGCATTAAAGGTTACTCCGCATGATGATGGCTCTGAGAGCTATACATTAAGTATTCAGATACTGGCATTAATGACAGCATTGGGTTTTCTGCCTGCGGCATTAATGATGATGACCTCATTTACCCGAATTATTATTGTGCTGGCGATTATGCGTCAGGCCATTGGCACTATGCAGACACCTTCTAACCAGATTCTGATTGGACTTGCCTTGTTGCTGACGATGTTTGTGATGACCCCGGTGTTTGAGAAGATCTATGAGGATGCCGTTCACCCTTACATGGAAGAGCAAATTTCGGCAAAGGAAGCGATGATACGGGGAGGCGCGCCACTTAGAAAGTTTATGTTGCAGCAAACCCGCAACAAGGATCTGGAAGTCTTTGCCGAGATATCCCATACTGAAAATATCGAGACCCCTGAGGACATCCCTTTTTCCTTATTGTTGCCGGCCTTCGTAACCAGTGAGTTGAAGACCGCCTTTCAGATTGGATTTATGATCTTGATTCCGTTTCTAGTCATTGATCTGGTTATTGCCAGTTTGTTGATGTCCATGGGTATGATGATGTTATCACCGATGATTATCTCTCTGCCTTTCAAAATTATGTTATTTGTTTTAATTGATGGGTGGAGCCTGATTATGGTAACGCTGGCATCGAGTTTTTATGTTTGATGTATAGATAGAGGCTAATATGACTCCTGAGTTGGTATTAACAATTGCAGAAAAGGCGCTGACATTAATTGTAATGTTGACGGCACCTTTGTTGTTGTCATCACTTGCTGTGGGCTTGTTGGTTGCCATGTTTCAGGCCGCCACACAGATCAATGAGATGACGCTGACCTTTATTCCCAAACTGATTGTAATGGTTGTGGTCATTATGATGTCAGGGGACTGGATGATACAAATTCTGATGGATTTTACAATAGGTTTGTTCGAGGGCATACCGGCGATGGTAAATGAATGAGGATGAAGCTTCGTGGAAATCAGCGATACACAATTAATATCATGGATTGGAAATTTCTTCTGGCCGTTTATGCGGGTTGCCATGATGATGACGGTGGCCCCGATATTTGGTAGTCGTTTAATGCCGGTTCGGGCACGGATTGTTTCTGCTATTGTGATTACCTGGTTATTATTGCCGATTATTCCTGACGTACCTACCGTTAATCCACTGTCACCAGAGGGTGTTTTGATTGTGGTACAACAACTGTTGATCGGGATGATGATGGGGTTTGTTCTGCAAATGTTGTTTGCCTCGCTGGTGGTGGGTGGTCAAACCGTAGCCCTAAGCATGGGGCTGGGTTTTGCCTCAATGGTTGATCCGCAAAATGGTGTGCAGGTGCCAGTGGTCAGTCAGATCTACCTGGTGGTGGCAACCTTATTATTCCTGACATTGAATGGGCACTTGATGTTGATATCCATGTTGGCCGATAGTTTTTCCAGTTTACCCATTGCTAGTGATGGTGTCTCCAGGCAAACCTTGTGGGATGTGGTGGCATGGGCCGGGGAAATGTTTGCGCATGGTATATTGATTGCACTCCCGGCAGTAACGGCTTTGCTCCTGGTTAATCTTGCCTTTGGTGTGATTACACGTTCGGCTCCACAATTAAATATTTTTGGTGTTGGTTTTCCATTAACACTAGCGATGGGTTTTGTCATTATTCTGTATACGCTACCCGGTATGTTGCCTCACTTTGAGCGGGTGATGGAGAGTGCCTTTAGCATGATACAAAGGGTGATTTACCCATTGGGGCGTTGATATGGCAGAGAATGACGGACAAGAACGGACGGAACAAGCGACACCCAAGCGCATTGAGGATGCGCGTAAAAAGGGTCAGATTCCACGTTCAAAAGAGTTAAATACCATGGGGATTACCATGGCTGCTGCAGCAGCATTTATGTTTATGGGTGCGGACATGATGACTGCTTTCGGGAATCTGTTACATGATGGGCTGACATTGAAGCGGGATGTCATCTTTAATTCGGATGCTATGGCATCGATGTTGGGTCAGCGTGTTATGGAGGGGCTCTGGTTGGCGGCACCCTTTTTCGCGGTGACCTTTGTGGTTGCCATATTTGTCTCGGCGATGCTCGGTGGTTGGTCCTTTAGTGTGCAGTCGATGGCATTCAAGATAGAGAAGCTGAGTCTGTTTAAAGGCATGAAACGCATGTTTTCGATGCGTGGTTTGATGGAGTTGGTCAAGGCACTGTTAAAGTTTATTCTGATTTCTACGGTGGCTACGTTGTTGTTATATGCGCATATCGGAAATTTTCTGTCACTGGGTCATCAGGATGTTCATCAGGCCATGGCTCATGCCGGAGAGGTACTGGTCTTTTGTTTTCTTATTTTGAGTTCCACCTTGCTTGTTATCGCCGCGATTGATGTGCCATTTCAACTTTGGGATCATGCCAAAAACCTCAAGATGACACGTCAGGAAATCAAGGATGAAAACAAGGATATTGAAGGTAAGCCTGAGGTTAAACAAAAGATTCGTAACCTTCAACATGAGATGGCAGAACGCCGCATGATGACAGATGTTCCCAAGGCTGATGTTGTGGTGACCAACCCAAGCCATTATGCCGTTGCGCTGCGTTATGATACCTCAGCAATGGGGGCACCGGTGGTGGTGGCAAAGGGACAGGATCTGATTGCTGCTCAGATTCGTGATATCGCCAGTAATTATGATGTGCCGGTATTGTCAACACCACCATTAGCCAGAGCGTTGTTCTTTAGTACGGAACTGGAGAAAGAGATTCCAGCCGGTCTTTATCTGGCAGTGGCACAGGTTTTGGCCTATGTGTATCAAATCAAGACGGCTCGTGAGAACGGTAGTAATGAACCGGATATGCCTGCCAATTTACCCATCCCGGATGAATTGCGCAGGGATGAAGACGGAAGCATAGATGATGAATAATGATTTTCTGGTGATATTGAAGAAGATGGTAAGTAGTGGCCTGGGTGCGCCACTGCTACTGATCATGATGATGTCCATGATCATCTTGCCGATGCCCCCTTTTCTGTTGGATATCCTGTTTACCTTTAATATTGCACTGGGTTTGCTGGTGCTTATGGTAACAATTTATGCCATGCGACCCCTTGATTTCGGGGTTTTCCCCACAGTATTGCTGATTGCTACCTTGTTACGCCTGGCGCTGAATGTCGCATCAACCCGAGTGGTGCTACTGGAAGGTCATACCGGTACAGGTGCCGCAGGTAAAGTGATTGAGGCCTTTGGTGAATTTGTTGTGGGTGGTAATTATGCCGTGGGTCTGGTGGTGTTCAGTATCCTGGTGATCGTTAACTTTGTTGTGGTGACCAAAGGTGCGGGGCGTGTCTCCGAGGTGAGTGCGCGTTTTACCCTTGATTCCTTGCCGGGTAAACAGATGGCGATTGATGCTGACCTGAATGCGGGTATGTTGACGCAGGAAGAGGCACGTGAACGGCGTGAAGATGTTTCCAGAGAGGCTGATTTTTATGGCTCCATGGATGGTGCTAGCAAGTTTGTACGTGGTGATGCTATTGCCAGTATTATGATCCTGTTTATTAATATCATTGGTGGATTATCGATTGGTATTATGCAACACGATATGTTGTTCGCCGATGCCATGCGTAATTACACTCTGTTGACCATTGGTGACGGACTGGTTGCCCAGATCCCGTCATTGGTATTGTCTACAGCAACGGCCATTATTGTGACACGCGTATCATCAGCCCAGGATATGGGTGAACAGGTGTTGTCACAATTAATGGGTAACCATGCGGCGTTGAGTGTGACAGCGGGTGTGTTGTTGTTACTCGGTGCTATTCCTGGCATGCCACACTTCCCTTTTCTTTCACTAGGGCTGTTGAGTGCTGTTTTTGCTTATACGATATATATGCGCAAGCAACAGGCTGAGGCAGAACCTGTTGAGGTACCCCCTGAGGTTAATGAGGCTGAGGCTGAAGAAGCGAAGGATCTGACTTGGGATGATGTCGGCCCTGTGGATATGATTGGCCTGGAGGTGGGCTACCGTTTGATCTCGCTGGTGGATAAGAAACAGGGCGGGGTATTGATGAGTCGTATTAAAGGTGTGCGTAAAAAACTATCACAGGACCTTGGTTTTTTGGTGCACTCTGTTCATATCCGTGACAACCTGGATCTGGCGCCTAACGCCTATAGAATCTCGTTATTAGGTGTTCCTGTCGGTGAGGCTGAAGTTCACCCGGACCATGAGATGGCGATTAATCCAGGTAAGGTCTTTGGTACCCTGCAAGGTATTGCCGGCAAGGACCCGGCCTTTGGTATGGATGCCATCTGGATTGACCCGGTACAAAGAGACTCAGCGCAGACCATGGGATATACCGTGGTGGATGCCAGTACGGTGATTGCAACCCATTTGAGTCAGTTGTTACAGGAACATGCACATGAGTTGCTCGGTCATGAAGAAGTACAGCAATTGCTGGATGCCCTGGCGCGTAATGCACCTAAACTAGTGGAAGATCTGGTGCCCAAGGCGCTATCTCTTGGGGTGTTGGTTAAGGTATTGCAGAACCTGTTGCAAGAGCGCATTCCGATCAGGGATATCCGTACCATTGCCGAAACTCTGGCGGAGCACAGTGTCAGGAGTCAGGATGCTGACGTTTTAAGTGCTGCGGTGCGTGTTTCACTGGGGCGGTCAATTGTTCAGTATATCAATGGGATAGCAGAAGAACTCCCCGTTATTACATTAGATCCAGGGTTGGAACAGATATTGCAGCAGACTTTACAAGGAGCAGGTGAAGGGGGTGCCGGGTTTGAGCCGGGTCTGGCTGAACAGATGCATACAGCGCTCTCTGAAAAGGTTCAACAGCAGGAGGCCATCGGGCAACCAGCGATATTACTGGTGTCACCACCGATACGCCCCTGGTTGGCGCGACTGGTGCGACATAGCATATCGAGCTTGCATGTTCTAGCCTATAACGAGGTGCCGGATAACAAGCAGATCAAGGTGGTGGCTACGGTGGGTCGACAGCCTGCTATGGAGGGCACAAGCGTTGCAGCGTTGTCTAATCAGCAATAGAAATCAAAGGTTCCGGGTGAACTCGGAGTAAAGGAAGGTAGTTATGAAGATTAAGAGATTCTTCGCAAAAGATATGCGTCAGGCCATTCGTATGGTGAGAGAAGATCAGGGTGACGATGCCGTTATCCTGTCTAGTCAGAAGAAAGCGGATGGTGTCGAGGTGGTCATTGCTATTGATTATGATGAAGCAGTGGTAGAGGCGGCCTTGAAAGATGAACGGGTAGTCGTAAGAGGACGTGACGAGAGCGTAGAGCCTGCTATTGCGGATGACAATGTGTCAATAAAGTCTACCGCATTGGATACTATGGAAGATATGCCGATTGAGAGACCCGTACGCTCGTCGGCCAGTCAAATATCCTGGTCACAGGATCCGGCTATTGTTGAGATGCAGCACGAGGTTAAGGCACTGCGTGGTTTACTGGAAAATCAGATGGCACACCTTGCCTGGGGCGAGATGAGTCGAAAAAACCCCAATCGAGCTGAATTATTGCGGCGTTTAAATCAGATGGGTGTACAATCGGATCTTTGTGAGGAACTGGTTGCTGATGTTGCTCAGGTCAATGATGTGGAACGGGCGTGGCGGCGGTTGCTGGGACATCTAGGACAACGCATTCAGGTCACGGATGATGATATCCTTAATCATGGGGGCGTGGTTGCCCTGGTGGGGCCGACGGGTATAGGTAAGACCACTACGATAGCTAAATTAGCGGCACGTTATGCCTTGCGTCATGGCGCGCGTAGCGTGGCGCTTATTAGCACTGATAATTATCGTATTGGTGCGCATGAGCAGTTATTGACCTATGGTCGTATCCTGGGGATTCCGGTTCAAGTTGCTGCTGGACGGCAGGAATTGGCGGATGCGATTGAAAACATGGTTGATAAGCGATTGATTTTAATAGATACCGCAGGAATGAGTCAGCGAGATTTGCGCTTGAGCGAACAGTTTGACACACTGCAGGCTGAAGGGGTGGCGATTCGAACCTATTTGACCTTGTCGGCAACGACACAAACGCCGGTCGTCGAAGAGGCGGTCAAGGCGTTTTCCAATATACCCATTGAAGGTTGTATTATTACTAAAATGGATGAGTCAATGGTGCTTGGTGGTATCTTGTCAGTCGTCGCACGACACCATTTGCCGGTTGCCTATATTGGTGATGGACAACGTGTACCGGAGGATATTCATCAGGCTCGAGCTGATAAACTGGTGAGTCATGCCGCATCATTGATGAAAGAGATGAATGAGAGTAGCTGGAATTATGAAATTGCAGAGCGATTGGGTGGTATGGTAGCGGATATACAGGAGACACATGTCTGATTTAGTGGGTGATCAAGCCAGTGGCTTGAGGCGTATGAAACAGCCAAAACCGGTGCGTGTTATTGCCGTTACGGGTGGCAAAGGCGGCGTTGGCAAGACCAATGTGTCGGTTAATCTGGGTGTGGCTCTGGCCGAGTCAGGCAAGGATGTGATGTTGCTGGATGCGGATCTAGGACTGGCTAATGTGGACATTATGCTGGGCTTGCATGCAGAGCATGATCTCTCTCATGTTGTTAATGGTACTCACACATTGGAAGAGGTCATTATGTCGGGGCCTTCTGGTTTAATGATTGTGCCTGCGTCATCGGGTGTCAAGGCGATGGCGGAACTTAGCGAGATGGAGCATGCCGGGGTTATTCGAGCCTTTAGTGAACTTAGTTGTGATCTGGATGTGTTGATTATTGATACTGCCGCAGGGGTATCAGACAGTGTGGTGAGTTTTACCCGTGCTGCACAGGAAGTTGTGGTCGTGGTCTGCGATGAACCCGCCTCAATTACAGATGCCTATGCCCTGATCAAGTTGTTAAATCGTGAATATGGTTTGATGCGCTTCAAGGTATTAGCTAATATGACGCACACTGCACAGGAAGGACGTGAATTATTTATTAAGTTATCACGCGTGACTGATCAATTTTTGGATGTTATGCTGGATTTTGTTGGTGCGATACCGCATGATGACTATCTGCGTAAGGCAGTGAAGCGTCAGCGTGCTGTGGTGGATGTTTATCCCCGTAGTCGTTCGGCTGCGGCATTCAAGAATATTGCGCAGAAGATGGACAGATGGCCAACGCCGACGGGGGCAGCGGGCCATCTGGAATTTTTTGTGGAACGACTATTACAGTCGTCCGGGGGAGAAACAGGAATGACATTGTGAATGGTGTAGTTATGTATACAGCTTCGCAGAAAAAAAATGCAGATGAACTGGTAACGAATCACGCAACACTGGTGAAGCGCATTGCTTATCACTTGATGAGTCGTTTGCCACCGAGTGTTCAAGCGGATGATCTGATTCAGGCGGGCATGATCGGTTTACTGGAAGCTGCACGTAATTATGATTCTGAACAAGGTGCCAGTTTTGAAACCTATGCGGGTATTCGTATCCGTGGTTCCATGCTGGATGAGATTCGTCGTACAGACTGGACACCACGCTCGGTGCATCGCAAGGCGCGTGAAGTGGCTAATGCCGTACGAGAAATTGAAAATAGTGAAGGTCGTGACGCGCGTGACTACGAGGTTGCCGAGTACATGGGGCTTGAGTTGAGTGACTATCACAAAATCTTGCAGGATGCGGCGGGTAGTCGAGTATTCAGCTTTGAGGATCCTGCCGGTTTTTCCGAGAATACCAAGGCAGATGACCCTAATAACGAACCTTTAAATAGTTTACAGAACGATGGATTCAAGGATGCGCTGAAAGAGTCGATTAATGGTCTCCCTGAGCGTGAACGTATGGTAATGTCACTTTATTATGATGATGAAATGAATCTACGAGAGATTGGCAATATCCTGGGTGTTAGTGAATCCCGTGTTTGTCAGATTCATGGTCAGGCGATGATACGCTTGCGTGCGCGCATGGGGGAATGGGTGCATGATCATTGATATAGTTTGTTTAGTAGGAGGATGTTTTGGATAAAGGTATGAAAATCTTGATTGTGGATGATTTCTCCACAATGCGGCGCATTATTAAAAATTTGTTGCGAGATCTGGGCTTTGACAATACGACAGAGGCGGATGATGGGGCAACAGCATTACCCATATTGCAGGCTGGTGGGATTGAGTTTTTGGTAACAGATTGGAATATGCCTGGTATGACAGGTCTGGATTTGCTGAAGGCGGTGCGTGCAGATCCTAAATTGGCAAGTTTACCGGTCTTGATGGTGACGGCTGAGCAAAAACGTGAGCAGATTATCGAAGCGGCTCAATCGGGTGTGAACGGCTATATTGTTAAACCTTTTACAGCGGTTACTCTGAAAGAAAAGATTGATAAGATTTTTGAACGTATTGAAGCCGGGAGCTAACGATGACGGTAAGTATTAATGAAGAGACTCTTACCAGAGCTCAGGCATTGGTTGCTTCGATTGAGGCAGGTGATGGAGATACTGCTACCGAGTTGCTCGAAGAGTTATCTCGGCAGAGTGAATCCGAGTTATTTAATGAGTTGGGGCGATTGACGCGTGAGTTGCATGATGCGTTGAGTGGTTTTCAGATTGACTCCAGTATCAAGCAGTTAACAGAGAGTGATATTCCTGATGCCAAGGAACGCCTGAACCATGTTATTGGTCTGACCGAGGAAGCTGCTGACAAGACCTTAACTGCGGTTGAAACAGCCTTGCCTTTGACCGAAGACTTGGAAAAAAAGGCGGCTGAATTTAAGACCAAGTGGCAGCGTTTTCGTAATAAGGATATGGATGTCGAGGACTTTCGTGAGATGAGTCGAGGCCTGGATAGCTTTCTGGATCAAATTGGCCCAAAGACGACAAGTATTCATGGCCATTTATCGGATATCCTGATGGCGCAGGGTTTTCAGGATTTAACGGGACAGATTATTCGTCGTGTCATAACGCTTGTTAAAGACGTAGAAGATAATCTGGTCGATTTAATCAGAATCTCCGGGCAACGTATAAAACCGATAGTTGATGCTGCTGATGAAATAAATTTGGGCCCGGCTGATGTTGCAAATAATGATAAAAAAGATAATAAAAAAGAGGAAGAAAGTGTGGGTGCCTTTGGGCCACATGTCCCTGGGGTAGATAATGTAAGTGAAATTGTGTCAGGTCAGGATGATGTAGATGATCTGTTGTCGAGTTTAGGCTTTTAGAGACTCTTTAAAACATGAGTATTGATGCAGACGACGAAATATTACAAGACTTTCTGGTCGAAGCCGGAGAAATTCTTGAACAACTTAGTGAACAACTGGTTGAGCTGGAACAGAGACCACAGGATACAGACCTGCTAAATGCCGTATTCAGAGGATTCCATACGGTTAAAGGTGGTGGCAGCTTCCTTGGTCTGGATACCCTGGTTGAGGTTTGTCATTGTGCAGAGGATGTTTTTAATATCCTGCGGCAAGGTGAACGGGATGTTGATGCAGCCTTGATGGATGTGGTTCTGCGTGTGCTGGATGTTGTCATGGAGATGTTTACCATGATACAGAATGGTGAAGAGCCACCGGCTGCTGACAGTGAATTATTAAAAACTTTATCTGCTTACGCTAAACCGGCAGAGGCAGAACCCGTTGCTGCTGTCAATGATGGTGCGGAGATGCCTGCCGAGCAGCCTGAAGGTGATATTAGCGATGATGAATTTGAGAAAATGCTGGATGCTGCGGCAGCAGAGAAAAAAGCTGTTGTCAGTGATGATATTAGTGATGATGAATTCGAGAAAATGCTGGATGTTGCGGCAGCAGAAAAAAAATCTACTGCCAGTGATGATATTACCGCTGATGAGTTTGAATCGCTGTTAGATGGTATGCATGGGTCGGGCGAGGCACCTAAGGGTGCAGAACAAAAACCATCCGATGTGAGCAAACCTGCACCTGCACCTGCACCTGCACCTGCACCTGCAC